>NZ_CP115917.1:95000-395000 GCF_027941775.1 Tenacibaculum pacificus
AGTTCGGTCTCTATCTGCTGTGGGCGTTAGAAATTTGAGTGGATTTGACTTTAGTACGAGAGGACCGAGTTGAACTAACCTCTGGTGTATCTGTTGTTCCGCCAGGAGCATTGCAGAGTAGCTACGTTGGGAAGGGATAAGCGCTGAAAGCATATAAGCGCGAAACCCACCACAAGATGAGATTTCTTTAAAGGGTCGTGGAAGATTACCACGTTGATAGGATACAGGTGTAAAGGCAGTAATGTCATAGCCGAGTATTACTAATAACCCATAGGCTTATGTAGAAGTCTTGCGCTCGAAAGGGCGCAAGCACCAACTCTTTTGATTATTTACGATATAATTTTTACCAATATGTTAACTTACACAGTTGAAATATACTGAAACGATTTAAGGTGATTATCGCAATGGGGCTCACCTCTTTCCATCCCGAACAGAGAAGTTAAGCCCATTTGCGCCGATGGTACTGCCAATGGTGGGAGAGTAGGTCGTTGCCTTTCTTTTAAACCTCAATCTATAAAGATTGAGGTTTTTTTTTGCCCTAAACTGAAATAAATAATATATAAAAAATCCTCACAAATTTTAATTTTTGTAAGGATTTTATAAAGTGTATCATAGGTTTTTAGCCCCGATTGAAGCAATTGTTTGAGCTCTTTTTTTGATTTTTCTTCAAAAAAAAGCGAGTGCGGAAAGCGGGATTAGCTTCTAATTATTTAAATTATCTTCAATCTCTTTTTTAGCTATTTGAAATTCTTCAGGTGTATTTATATTTCTAATCAAATTATCGTCAACTTCAATAATTTCAATATCAGAATTAATTAATATTTTTCGAGGACACGAATAGCCTTGTGCTAAATATTGTAATAATTTAGTGTATGCTTTCGGTTCATAAATAGTAATTAAAGGCTCAGGAAATTCTTTGTTTTTTCCTTTAATTGTAGTTGCTATTTTACTCGGATTTCTTTTTTGTAAAACTAATTGAATTAACTCTTTATTCAGAAAAGGAAGATCGGTAGCTATAGCAAACCAAGCCGAATTTGGGTCTTTTTGAAAAGCAGAACAAATTCCGCCAAATGGACCAATATTTAAAAATGTATCCTGAATTTCATCCGAAGCAATAGTTTTATCAAAAGTAGCTTGTATAGAGTAAAATGTTTTTAAACCATTACTTTCTAATAGCGTTTTTGCGTGCTCTTTTTGAGGTTTGTTATAATATGCTAAAGTAGATTTATCGGTTCCCATACGAGTACTTTTTCCACCAGTTAAAACCAATCCTTTTACGGGAGCTATATTTTCTTTGATAAGACAATCAATGTGATTGGCAATTTTATTTACTTCATCAATAGTATAAGAAGTAATGTTTTTTATTTGTGGAAATTTTTCAACTAAACAATCAAAATAAGTAACGTCTGAATTTAACTTAATAACAAATTGAATGTTTGTTATTTCATCTAACCTTTTTTTAATAGAAGCTTCTTTTTCTTCATCTAAAATTAAAATTTGTTTTGCTCCTTGATAGTGGTTTCCGTTGATAAAAACAAAATCATGATTAATAAATTGTAAACGTTGTTCAAATTTATTAATAGGGCTTACTGTGTTAATTTGTAAGTTTCCTTGATGATGAAAAGTGTATTCGGTAAAGTTATTTTTATCAATATTTTTAGCGTGAGAAGCATCAAAATAAGCTAAGTTATAGTTTTGTAATTTAGATGAAACTTTATTTACTAAATCAGCAATGATACCGCAATTTGTTCCTAAAATAGCTACTTCATTTGCTGCAAAATTATCGGTATTTTTTTTAGCAATATTTGCGTGTTTTTGATGTGCCATTTATAAATTATCTATTTTATTTTTTGATGCAACAATTCCCTGAATAATAGAAGAACTAAAACCTTCTTGTTCCATTTTATTTAAACCTGTAATGGTAATTCCTTGTGGAGTTGTTACTTTATCAATTTCACTTTCAGGATGATTACCGTGCTGTAAAATTAATTCTGCCGCTCCTTTTAAAGTTTGTGCTGCTATTTTTTGAGACAACTCAGAACTAAACCCTATTTCGATACCTCCTTGCATTGAAGCACGAAGATAACGCAATGCAAAAGCAATTCCACTAGCGGCTAAAACGGTTGCAGAAGCCATTAAATCATCATCAATAAAAACAGTTTCACCTAAGTTTTTAAAGATAGTTTCTACTTGTTTTTGCTGATTTTCATTACTATCAATAGTTGATATACAAGTCATCGATTGTTTAATCGCTGCTGCCGTATTTGGCATTGCTCTAAACAATGGAAGTTCTTTTTTAAGAATTACTTTTAAATCGGATAGTTCAATACCTGTAACCGTAGAAATAATTATTTGGTCGGTTAATTGAGGTGTTAACTGAGTTAATACTTCTTTAGTTTTTTGAGGTTTTACACATAAAATAATAATACTTGTTTTTTCAATTGCATCACTATTTATGGTTGTTACTAACGTTCCGTTATCAGCATATTTTTTTAACGCTTTTGTATTTCTTCTTGATAAACTTAAATCAGTTGGATGTAATCCACTTTCTAAAAGTCCATCTGCAATTGCACATCCTAATTTTCCTGCTCCAATGATTGCTATTTTATCCATTTTTTATATCAGATTTACCACCAGTTTTTTCTAGTAATTTTATTTCTTTAATTATCATTTTTTGATTGATAGCCTTACACATATCGTAAATGGTTAAACAAGTTGCCGAAGCTCCTGTTAAAGCTTCCATTTCAACGCCTGTTTTTCCTTCGATAGTAACTTTACAAAACACTTCTAATTGTTCTTTATCAATAATATTGATCTGAATATCTACACCATTAATTAATAAAGGATGACACATGGGAATAATATCCGAAGTTTTTTTAACCGCTTGAATTCCTGCAATAATAGCCGTTTGAAAAACAGCTCCTTTTTTGGTGATTAAATCATCATTTTTAAAATGAGAAATAATTTCTGAACCTAAAAACATTGTAGCTTTTGCAATTGCCGTTCGTTTCGTGATTTTTTTATCAGAAACATTGACCATTTTAGGTTGATTTTTCTCGTTTATGTGCGTGAAATTACTCATTTTTTATATCTAATTACAGGAAAAATAGTTCCTTTTTTAAAATCGATTTGTTCAGTTGCTGGTATTTCTATAAACCCATCAGCATTTACTAAACTAGCTAAATCTCCAGAACCATTTGCTTTTATTGGAGTTGCTAGTATTTGTCCGTTTACGTTTTCTAATTTAACTTGTAAAAAGTACGTAAGATTGGGTTTAAAAATAATATTTTCAGAAAGAACAGCAAATTGTTTATCTTCTTTATTTCCGATTGATTTATAATACCAATCATAAAAATAAACCAAACAATTTACAAAAGTAGAAATTGGATTTCCAGGAAAAGCAAAGACAATTGTATTATTGTTTTTTACAGATTTATAAACATCTTGTTCATTAATATTTAAAGCCTCTGCTATGCCGAACCAAAAAGGTTTTCCTGGGCGTTGCGCTACTTTATGAAATAATTTATTAACACCTAATTCAGCAAATACTTCGGGTAAAAAATCAAATTTACCTTTACTAACCGCACCGCTACATAATAGTACATCGTATTCTTGTAAATAGTTACTTATTTTTTCTTTTAAAATTGATTTACTATCTGTAATATGAACAATTTCTGAAGGAATATATAATTCCTTTAATAAGGAAACCAAGGTGTAAACATTCGATTTTCTAATTTGATAATCTAGCGGATTTTCATTTACATCAACTAATTCATCACCCGTAGAAATAATCATTACTTTAGGCTGTTTTGCTACTTTTACAGTTGATTTTCCTACCGTAGCAATCACGCCAATTTCAGCCGCTGAAATAAGGGTGTTTTTATCGATTAAAACATCGTTTTGTAATTTGTCCTTTCCTTTGGGATGTACATTTTGATGTGTATTAATTGTATCAATAGTAATTGTTGCAATTCCATTTTTGATACTAACATCTTCATATCTGATTACCGTATCGCAATTATTTGGCAATACAGCGCCCGTCATTACTTCAATGCAATTTTCTGGATATTGTATGGTTAATTGTGCGCTTCCTGCAGGTTGAATTCCTTTAATTTTAAAACTACGTTTTCCATTTTCAAAATGAAGGTAGTTAATAGCGATTCCGTCCATAGCAACACGATTGAAAGGTGGGAAATCTCTATCGGCAAGAATATCTTCTTTTAAAATTCGTCCAACAGATTCCATAAAAGGAATGTTTTCTGTTCCAAAATCTAAAGTATTTTGTTGAATTATTTCTTTTGCTTTTTTTACTGAAATCATATATTTATGAGAAAGTTATCAATTTTGCTAAAACTGATGTTTTTATAATTAATTATCCACCGATTGTACTCACGCTTTCAGAAACACTTCCTTGTTTTCGGTTTGCTTCTGCGATAAAGCCATTTTCAGGTTTTTCTTTTATCAATGATAAAAAAAGTTCTTTTAAATCATCATTAGAAGCACCATTTCTGATAAAATCACGTAAGTTAAAAACACCATCATCAAACAAACAATTTTTAAAAGTTCCTATTGATGTAATTCTTATGCGATTGCAATCGTTGCAAATAGTACGGGTAAAAGCAGGAATAATCCCCACAGTTCCTTGATGATTTTTGATAGAAAAATTACGAGAAGTAGATGATTTTTCTGAAATTATATTTTCTACGGAATATTGAGATTTTATTTCTTCTAAAATTTTGTTGTAATTCCAGTTTTCTTTCATTTCACGCTGTCCTTTTCCGTTGAAAGGCATTTCTTCAATAAACCGAAGTGCAATATTTTTATCTTTAGTTAAGCCAACAAAATCATTAATTTCATCCGTATTAAAACCAGTTTGTACAACTACATTTAATTTTAAGTTAAGGCTGCTTTTTTCTAATAATTGAAAAGTTTTATATACTTCAGGAAATACATCACGACGTGTAATTTTAGCAAATTTATCCGTATTTAAACTATCAAGACTTAAATTGATATTTTTTACTTTATCTAATTTTTCTAAAGTTTCGATATGTTCAGAAATTAATGCACCGTTTGTTGTAATATTAATTTCATCCAACAAATCGTTATAAGAAAGCATTTCTAAAAACGACATAAAATCTTTACGAACAAAAGGTTCGCCACCTGTTAACCGAACTTTATTTACACCTAATTCGGTAAGTACTCGAATTAGGCGATACATTTCTTTATAAGTTAATAATTCTTTTCGAGGAACAATATCAATACCATGAGCAGGCATACAATATTGGCAACGTAAGTTACATCTATCTGTTACGGCTAAGCGAACATAGCTGATTTGTCTACCAAAATTATCAATAAGTTTGTGCATATAATATCGATATTAAACAATTTCCATCTTTTTTAGTAAGAATGAAGCGTTCATATTTTCGCATACTCCGTTTTTCATTTTATAGTCGAAATCTAATTCATCATTAATAATTTCGGCATCAAAATAATAATTTTTCACACTGCTATATTCGTTTGATAATTCACATAAACTTACATCATGCGTAGCAATAATTCCTGTTGATTTTGAATTATTTAATTTTTCAACGAATTTTTTAGAGCCAATTGCTTTATCTTGACTATTTGTTCCTTTTAAAATTTCATCTAAAATGATAAAATAATTATCCGTTTTAATTTCGTTTACGATAAATTTTAAACGTTTTAATTCGGCATAAAAATACGATTCATCTTCGCTTAACGAATCTGAAGTTCGCATACTTGTAATTAATTTTATCGGATTATAACTTACTTTTTCAGCACAAATAGGCAAACCAGTATTTGACATTACAATTGCCAAAGAAATACTTCTTAAGAAAGTACTTTTTCCAGCCATATTTGCACCTGTAACTATAAAGAAATTTTCGGTATCTATTACAAAATCGTTGTCAATTCTTTTAGAAGGATTTAATAAAGGATGCCCTAAATTTACGGCATTTAAAACCGCTTTTTCTTTACTGATATTAGGAAAAACGTATTCAGGTTTATTAAAAACAAAGTTGGCTAACGAATTTTGAGCATCAAAAAATGAAACAACATTAAACCATTCTTCAATAGTGTTTTTATAAGTTGTAATCCATTTTTCTATTTTGATGGTATTTCGAATATCCATTAGAAAAAGTCCATTTCCTGCAAGAGCAATCATAAAATTGCTACGTTGATCAAAAGCATCTAATTTTTTAGAAAATTCTTTAAAAATATCCGAAGCTTTTTTATTTTCTTGTTGAATTTTTTGTTGTTTATCTTTTAAAATTGAATTTGTAAAAGTTTCATTTTCTATCTGTGCTAATAATTGATGATATTGATTAAACGTTTCTTTTGCTTTATCTGTTTCAGAAGCTAATTCTTGAATGTTTTTAATATAAAAAGCGGTAATTGATAATCCAATTAAAAACCAAATTAACACAATTGAAAATGGAATAATACTAAAACTTAATAATCCAATTAAAACAAGTGAAACTCCAGAAAAAGCGTATGAAAATAACATCAAAAAAGAAGGAAGTTTTTGTTGATACGAATGCACCCAATTTACAATAGTAGGAATGGCTGTTTTGGTGTTTATTAAATTAGCAACCGCTGTAAAATTTTGACGCCAAGTTGTTTTTAAAGCTAATTCTTTTGCTACTTTTTGACGTTCATCAATATCATTTATATTGTTACTTGTTAAAATATTTGCTAATAATTTTCGACCTTCACTTGTTGCTGTTCGGTTTATGTATTGAAAAAAAGAACCACCTCCAAACAAATCAATATCGTTGCTAAAATAATGCTCAGGATTTGTAAATTCTTCACCGCTATCTAAATGTAAATAGTTTCCTTTTAATACTTCTATTTCAGTTTTATTGATGTTTAATTTGGCATCAGCAAGACTTTTTTCTGTTTTAATTGCAAGTGTTTTGTTATCAAAACTCCAAAAGTGATAACTCCTAAACCTGTTAATATAAAAAATAAATTATCTTTTGTAAAACCCACGTATGCAGATAAAGCAATGGTTAAAAAAGCCAAAAGACGTAAAATACGTGTGGTTAATAATTGTTTTTTCAGCCCAATTAAAATGGTATTTAAGCTGTTTATTTCTTCTTTATAAAATTGAATTGGTTCTTGCATTGTGTTGTAAATAAATATTGAGGTAAATGTACATATAGCAACTTAAATATCTTTATAAAATTGTATTTTCGTTGAATGCCAACTTCATTAGAACTTCAACTAAAAACATTGCCCACTTCGCCAGGAGTTTATCAATATTTTGATAACGACGAAGTGATTATTTATGTAGGAAAAGCAAAAAATTTAAAGAAGCGGGTTTCTTCTTATTTTACCAAAACTCATTGAAAATGGTAAAACACGAATTCTAGTAAAAAAAATTGTACGCATCGAGCATATTGTGGTTGACACAGAAACTGATGCTTTATTATTAGAAAATAATCTGATAAAAAAATACAAACCTCGCTATAATATTTTACTAAAGGATGATAAATCGTATCCTTGGCTTTGTATCAAAAAAGAACGTTTTCCACGAGTTTTTTCTACTCGAAGAGTTATAAAAGATGGCTCAGAATATTTTGGTCCTTATACCAATGTTAAAATGGTGCAGTCGCTTTTAAGTTTGATAAAAGAACTATATCCGCTACGAACTTGTACTTATGATTTGAGTGAACAAAAAATTACATCTTATAAATATAAAGTTTGTTTAGAATATCATTTAGGAAATTGTAAAGGCGCTTGTGAAGGACATCAGCAAGAAGCCAATTATTTAGAAGAAATTAGCGCAATACGAAATATATTAAAAGGAAATTTTAAAGAAATTTTAGATAAGTTACAAAGTTTAATGCTTGATTTTGCTTCGGAAATGAAATTTGAAGAAGCTCAGAAAATCAAAGAAAAATTAGCGTTGTTACAAAATTATCAAGCAAAATCGACTATTGTAAATCCGTCAATTAATAATGTCGATGTATTTTCAATTATTTCTGATGAAACTTACGGTTATGCAAATTTCTTTAAAGTGATGAACGGTGCAATTGTGCAATCGTACACCACCGAAATAAAAAAGAAATTAGATGAAAGCAATAAACAGTTATTAGAACTGTTTATTGTTGAAACTAGAAACAGATTTAATTCTTTATCGAGAGAAGTTTATGTACCTTTTGATGTTGATTTAGGAGAACAAATAAAAGTTACAGTTCCTAAATTAGGCGATAAAAAAAGAGTCGTAGATTTATCAGAAAGAAATGCAAAATACTATCGAATTGAGCAATTAAAACAATTAAAAATAGTAAATCCTGAGCGTCATATAAATAGAATTATGAGGCAAATGCAAAGAGATTTACGTTTGCAAAATGAACCTAGACATATTGAATGTTTCGATAATTCAAATATTCAAGGTACACATCCTGTTGCCGCTTGTGTAGTTTTTAAAGATGGAAAACCAAGTAAAAAAGAGTATCGTCATTATGATATTAAAACAGTTATAGGTCCTGATGATTTTGCATCAATGGAAGAAGTTGTGTTTCGTAGATACAAACGTTTGTTAGCCGAAAATGAGCCTTTGCCACAACTTATCGTTATTGATGGAGGTAAAGGACAATTATCATCAGCATTAAAAAGTTTAGATATTTTAGGCTTGAGAGGAAAAATAGCCATTATTGGTATTGCAAAACGATTGGAAGAAATTTATTATCCAGGAGATTCTGTTCCATTGTATTTAGATAAAAAATCAGAAAGTTTAAAAATAATTCAATTTTTACGAAATGAAGCCCATCGTTTTGGAATTACGCTTCATCGAAACAAACGAAGTAAAAGTGCCATCACATCAGAATTAGAAGAAATTCCAACTATTGGAGCCAAAACTATTGCTACTTTATTACGTAAATTTAAATCTGTTAAACGTATTAAAGAAGCCACTTTAAATGATTTAAAAGAAATAATTGGGCTTTCAAGAGCTCAAAAAATACATCAATATTATCAAAAAGAAAAAAATGAAAAAGTTGCTAATCTTATTGTTTTTTCCTGTGCTAATGATGGCGCAAAATCAACCTAAAATAGGGCTGGTTTTAAGTGGTGGTGGTGCTAAAGGTTTTGCACATATCGGAGTTTTAAAAGAGTTAGAAAAAGCAGGTGTTCAAGTTGATTACATTGGTGGTACAAGTATGGGTGCTATCATTGGTGGATTATATGCTACAGGGTATTCTGCCGATCAAATTGAACAGATTATTTTAAAAACGGATTTCAATGAAATTAATTACAGATGAAATCTCGAGAAGTGAAAAGCCTTTTTTTAGTAAAGTTCACGATGAAAAATATGCGATTAAATTACCTATTACAGATGGAAAAATAGGGCTTCCTTTAGGTTTTTCAAAAGGACAAAATGTATTGAGTTTTTTAACAGAATTATTAGCACCTGTTGATGAAATTAAAGATTTTTCGAAACTTCCAATTCCTTTTTATTGTATTGCAACAAATATTGAAACAGGTAAGGAAGTTGTTTTAGAAGATGGGTTTTTACCATTGGCATTAAGAGCAAGTGGTGCTTTTCCATCATTATTAAATCCTGTTGAAATTAATGGTGAATTATTAGTTGATGGAGGAGTTGTAAATAATTTTCCTGTTGATATAATGAAACAAAAAGATGTAGATATAATAATTGGAGTTAGCGTTCAAGGAGAACTATTAAAGAGAGACGAATTATCATCTATTGCTCCATTATTATTGCAAATTGTTAATTTTCAAATGTATGAAAAAGAAGAAAGTCAAATAGATTTACTAAATATTTATATCCGTCCAAACCTTTTAGAATATGGAGTAATTTCTTTTGATAAAAAAGAAGAAATAATAAAGGAAGGGAAAAAAACAGCTAAACCGTTTAAAGTTGTTTTTGATAGTATTGCAAAGCTTCAACCAAATAAAAGAAAGCCTCACATATTAAATGTAAAAAAAGAAAAGTTTTTAGTAGATAGAATTATAATTAAAGGAAATGAAAATTATACAAATGATTACATTTTAGGTAAGTTACAATTAACAGAAGGTGATAGTGTTTCTTATAAAGGTATTTCTAAAAAAATAAATACACTTACAGCAACAAATAATTTTAAAAGAATAGATTATCATTTAGAAAAATCATTTGAAGGTAAAAAATTAGAATTAATAATTAAGGAAGAAAATATAAAATCTTCTTTAAGGATAGGAGTGCATTATGATTTATTATATAATACAGGAGTATTGTTAAACTATAATCATAAGAAAATTTTAAAACAAAATGATGAATTATCGTTAGATGTAGTTATAGGTGATAGGATTCGATATGATTTTCAATATTTTGTAGATAACGGGCTGAAACCTAGTTACGGTTTTACTTCTAGATATAATTCTTTTAAAAGTGATCTTTTATTTGATGATACAGTTATAAATGTAAAGTATACAGATCTTACGAATGCTTTGTATTTACAAACAACTTTTGATAAAAAATTTGCATTCGGATTAGGAATTGAACATAAAGCATTAAAAGTAACTTCTTTAAATCTTTTAAATAATGGTGATGAAACTTTTTTTGATAAAAGTAATTATGGAAGTATGTATTCTTTTTTAAAATTAGATACTTATAATAAAGCAATATTTCCTACAAAAGGATTTTATGCAGATATCGGTTTTAAATGGTTTGTTTGGTCAGATAGAAATAAAAATTTATCAAAACTAGAAACAGGGAGTAATCTTTTTCATCAATTTTCACAAGTAGAAGCAACTTTAGGTGGAGCTGCTACTTTGTTTAATAAGTTAACTTTACAGTATACTTCGGAATTTGGATATACTTTAGGGAAAAAATCATCTCAAATGTTTGATTATCATTTAGGTGGATATAATAAAAATTACATAAATAATTTCAAACCTTTTTATGGATATAAAACAGGTGCTTTAAATAATCAGTCTTTTTTAAAGTCAGAGTTTGATTTTAGATATCAAATTATAGATAAACATTATATTACTTTTATAGCAAATTATGCTCGTGTTGAACAAGATATTTTATCAGGAGCAGATTTATTTAAAAACACAAAATTAGGATATGCAATAGGTTATAGTGTAGAAACTCTTATTGGTCCTGTGGAATTAAAATATACTTGGTCTCCTGATCATACCGAAAAACATTGGTTGTTTAATTTAGGGTTTTGGTTTTAATGTATAAAAAAAACCCGTTTCTTTTGAAACGGGTTTTTTATGATAATAAGATAGCCTTACTTATTTACTTTTTTTTCAAGAAAAACTTGTATTCTAAGTATTGGTATGCATCTCTTGGTAATACTTTAATCCACTTTTTGTGTTGTAAAATCCATTTTAAACGAATAGAAATTAACCCTTTTGTTAAATAAGCAGCTATAAAAGGATGTACATTTAACGTAACTTCTTTATAATTTTTACCACTATTAATTAAGCGTTCTAATTCAGCTTCTATTTTATCAATTAATACAATAGGAGCCTCAACTTCTCCGTTTTTATTAGGATTAGACTCTCGTGTTTTTATTTCTAATTCAGGTCGTACACGCTGTCTTGTAATTTGTATTAAACCAAACTTACTCGGAGGTAAAATTTTGTGTTTAGTACGGTCTAAAGACATTGCATCTTTTAAATGTTGATATAATTTTTGTCTGTTTTCAGTCGTCTTCATATCAATAAAATCAACTACTATAATTCCACCCATATCACGCAGTTGTAACTGACGTGCTACTTCGGTAGCAGAAATTAAGTTGACTTCTAAAGCAGTTTCTTCTTGGCTTAGCCCTTTGTTTGAGCGATTACCACTGTTAACATCAATAACATGTAAAGCTTCGGTGTGTTCAATAACTAAATACGCACCTTTACTCATAGAAACTGTTTTACCAAACGATGTTTTTATCTGACGTTCAATACCAAATTTTTCAAAAATTGGCGTATCAGATTTATGAAGTTTTACAATTTCTTCCTTTTCAGGATAAATTTCTTGTAAATATTCTTTAATTTCAACCATTAAAGTTTCATCATTGGTTACAATACTTGTAAAAGAATCGTTCATTACATCTCTTAATATAGAAGATGCTCTGTTTAACTCACTTAATATTTTTGTTGGGGTGTTTTGATTGGCAATGCTGTTACACATTTTCTCCCAACGTTCCAGTGAATTTTGTAAATCTTTATCTAGTTCTGCTACCTTTTTGTCTTGGGCAACAGTACGTAAAATAAGCCCAAACCCTTTTGGCTTGATGCTTTTTGCTAATTTTTTTAAACGTTCTTTTTCTTTTGGGTCTGCTATCTTCTGAGATACAGATACTCTGTTAGAAAAAGGAACTAAAACTAAATACCTACCAGCTATTGATAGTTCCGAGCTAATGCGCGGTCCTTTGGTAGAAATGGGTTCTTTTACAATTTGTACTAATAAATTTTGACCTGACTTAATTACATCACGTATACTTCCGTCTTTATTGATGTCGTTTTCAGCGCGAAAGTTTTTTAAAGTGAAATCTTTATAATTACCTATGCTTACCTTCTTAATAAAATTATTTAAAGATTGTACTTGTGGTCCTAAATCATGATAGTGTAAAAAACCATCCTTAGGATATCCAACATTTACAAAAGCGGCATTTAATCCTGTCATGACTTTTCCTATTTTAGCTAAGAAAATATCTCCGACAGCAAATTTATTATCGCTTGTTTCTTTATTTAATTCAATAAGTCTACCATCTCTTAGTAGGGCGAAATCAATATCCGAAGAATTTGAACGAATTATTAATTCTGTTTTCATTCTGAATATAGTTTTGTGCCTACGTAAAAAAATTACGAAGACGGATTAAAATTTGTAAACAGGTATAATTTTTATACCTTTTCAAGGTGTTAAAACCTTAATGTCAATGAACTTAATACTGCTTTAAAGCAATGAAAAAGTAAGCGTTAGCTTACTTTTTCTTATGGCG
Organism: Tenacibaculum pacificus; assembly: GCF_027941775.1. NCBI lineage: Bacteria > Pseudomonadati > Bacteroidota > Flavobacteriia > Flavobacteriales > Flavobacteriaceae > Tenacibaculum > Tenacibaculum pacificus. Next base: position 107,972 of record NZ_CP115917.1, read on the forward strand.
ATTTGCTCTTGCTCTTTTCTTTCTTTTGTGTGTCGAGATTTTTGCTCTCTTTCTTTTTTTACCGCTTGGCATAATTAAAATGTTTTGTAAAATCTTTATATGTTAAAGACTTTTGATTAATACTTTATTATTTTACAGATACTTTAGTTTTAACACCCTCTGTAAACACTTTTGATGGTTTAAAAGCTGGTATGTTGTGTGCAGGTATTTTAATAGTAGTATTTTTAGAAATATTTCTACCAGTTTTTTCTGCTCTAGTTTTGATGATGAAACTACCAAAACCTCTTAAATATACATTATCTCCGCTCTCTAATGCATCCTTTACCTCGTCCATAAACGCTTCAACAGTTGCTAATACATCCGCTTTTTCAATTCCGCTCTTATCTGAAATCTTCGATACGATATCTGCTTTTGTCATTCTATATATATTTTGAATTTATTTTTTGAAATAGAGGGTGCAAATATATGATAATTAATCTATTCGTAAAAAAATAAGAATAAAAATATATAAATAAAAAATAGTAATTTCGCGGGCTAAATTTACATAAACAATGTTTGCTAACCAACTTATTTACTGGTATTTAAAAAATAAAAGAGATTTGCCTTGGCGTAAAACTAAAGATCCTTACTTAGTTTGGCTAAGTGAAATAATGTTACAGCAAACGCGTGTAGCCCAAGGTTTACCTTATTTTATAAGCTTTACAACCAACTTTGAAACAGTGTTTGACTTAGCTAAAGCAGATGAAAGTACGGTACTTAAATTATGGCAAGGATTAGGGTATTATTCAAGAGCAAGAAACCTGCATTTTACAGCAAAACAGGTTGCAACCGAGTTAAATGGTGTTTTTCCGAACAATTATAAAGAGCTATTAAAATTAAAAGGAATTGGAGATTACACTGCTTCGGCAATTGCATCGGTTTGTTATGACGAACCTGTGGCTGTTGTTGACGGAAATGTATATCGAGTTTTAGCGCGTTATTTTGGTATAAATACACCTATTAATTCTACCAAAGGAATCAAAGAATTTAAGCAATTAGCACAAACATTAATTGATGTATCGCAGCCAGGAATGTATAATCAAGCAATTATGGATTTTGGAGCTTTACAATGCAAACCGCAAAATCCGTTATGCGATTCTTGTCCGTTATCAAATAGTTGTGTGGCTTTAGAAAAACAATTAATAAAAGAGCTTCCTGTAAAAGAGAAGAAAATTAAAGTAAAAAAACGCTATTTTAATTATCTGGTGGTTGTTACTGATGATAATAAAACTATTATTGAACAAAGAGTAGGTAAAGGTATTTGGCAAGGATTATATCAATTTCCAGTGATTGAAACAACAGCTCCAATTTCTGAAACAGCATTGATTGAAGAAGAATCTTTTATAGCCCTTTTTCCTAAAGACACCGTATTATCATTATTTAATCAAAAAGATATTGTTCATAAACTTTCGCATCAACACTTATTTACAAAGTTTTGGATTGTAAAAACAGCAAACACTTCTGAAAAAACTATTTTATGGAAAGATATTAAGGAACTACCTGTGCCAGTATTGATTAATAACTTTTTAAATGAATTTTTAAGCAAGGATAACTAAATTTCGTATATTTGATTTTACACAAAGAATAAACTCATGGCAGGAACAGTAAATAAAGTTATTTTAATAGGTCATTTAGGTGATGAATTAAAAATGCATTATTTTGGAGAGGGTAATGCTGTAGGTCGTTTTCCATTAGCGACTAATGAAAATTATACCAATCGTCAAACAGGTGAAAAAATAAATAATATTGAATGGCATAATATTGTTGTACGTAATAAATTAGCCGAAATTTGTGAAAAATATTTATCAAAAGGAGATAAAGTATATTGCGAAGGACGCATTAAAACACGTCAATATGAAGCTGATGGACAAAAACGATATACAACAGAAATTCAAGTGCAAGAAATGACTTTTTTATCAACAAAAAAAGATCTTACTGCGCCTCCTATTGCTAACAAAGTCATAAAAAAGAGTGTTGCTAATAAAGAAACTTATTAAAAAATAAAAATGGACAACATTAGTTTACTTAAAATTTAAAAATTGGATACAGAACCCAACTCCTTATTCTTAGCGATATCAACTATTGATTTGTTAACAACAATAAATTGTTTTTTATTATTGTTTCTATTAATATGTTCGGCCTTAGTTTCAGGAACAGAAGTAGCTTTTTTTTCCATTTCACAAACTCAATTAGATGAACTTTCATCTTCTTCAAAAGAAAAAAGTAGTGTTGTAGGACTTCTTGAGAATCCTAAAAAATTATTAGCTACTATTTTAATTACCAATAACTTTATTAATATTCTTATTGTATTAATATTTGCTTCGATAGGTGAAGTGTTTTTTAGTGGACTTTCTGATGGTGTAAAGTTTTTAGTAGAAGTTGTTTTTGTTACTTTTTTAATTTTATTATTTGGTGAAGTATTACCAAAAGTATATGCAACTAGAAAATCAATGCAGTTTGCAGGTTTTATGGCAAAAATTATTCAAGTTTTAAATGTTGTTTTAACGCCATTAAGTACGCCACTAATTAAATTAACAAGTGTTGTTGAAAATAAATTAGGAAATAAAAATAGCAACTTTTCAGTAGAACGTTTATCCGAAGCTTTAGAATTAACTTCTAGCGGAGCAACAACTAAAGAAGAACAAAAAATTTTAGAAGGTATTGTTAATTTTGGTAATACAGAAACAGTACAAATAATGAAACCAAGAACAGATGTTTGTGCTATTTCTGATGATACATTATATGAAGAAGTTTTAAAAATAATTTTAAAAAATGGGTATTCACGAATTCCTGTATATCACGAAAATATAGATAGTATTAAAGGAGTTTTATATGCTAAAGATTTATTAGCTCATTTAAATGAAAAAACACTTAATTGGCAAAAACTGATAAGACAGCCTTTTTTTGTTCCTGAAAATAAAAAATTAGACGACTTATTAGGAGAGTTTAAAGAGTTAAAAATGCACCTAGCTATTGTTGTTGATGAGTACGGTGGTACAAGTGGAATTGTAACTTTAGAAGATGTTATTGAAGAAATTGTAGGTGATATAAATGATGAATTTGATGATGATGATTTAAGCTATTCTAAACTTGATGAAAACAATTATATTTTTGAAGGAAAAATAACTATTAAAGATTTTTGTCGTGTTTTAGATGACGATGATGAAGATAAGTTTGAAAACTTAAAAGGTGAAAGCGAAACACTAGCAGGATTTATTTTAGAAGTATCAGGTAAATTTCCTAAAAAAGGAGAAAAAATAAATTTTAGTAACTACACTTTTACTATTGAAGCGTTAGATAGAAAACGTATAAAACAAATAAAAGCAACACGAAATGCGTAATATTTTATTACTTTTATCACTACTAATATTAATTAGTTGTGGCGAACAAACCTTACCAAAACCTAAAGCATATTTAAGTTTACAATATCCTAATTTAGGATATAATATATTAAATCAAAATACACCATATACTTTTGATGTTGCAAAAAGTGCTACAATTAAAAAGTTACCAAAAAATTGGTTAAAAATTAAGTATCCTGCCTTAAAAGCGTCTATTGATATTACTTACAGACCTATCAATAATAATTTAAAAGAATTATTAGTTGAAGCAGAAAAATTAGTATTAGAACATACCGTAAAAGCAGACCATATTTCATGGAGAGATTATGCCGATTCAGATAAAAAAGTGTACGGTAAAATGTGTGAAATATCAGGGAATGCCGCTTCACAAATACAATTTCATGTAACAGATAGTACGAATCACTTTTTAAAAGGTTCACTATTTTTTTACACAAAACCTAATTACGATTCTATTTTACCAGCAGTTGAATACATCAAAAAAGATATGATTCAAATGTTAGAAACCTTAAAGTGGAAAGAGTAAGTAAAGAATAATTAAAAAGTAAAAACACATCAATATTTGATGTGTTTTTTATTTTAAGATTATAATGTTTATTATTTTTTTTTGAAGCAATTTCCCGCTTTCCGCACTCGCTTTTTTTTGAAGAAAAATCAAAAAAAGAGCTCAAACAATTGCTTCAATCGGGGCTAGAAATAGTTACAGTTTTTATTAACTTATTACACGACGACTTTGTAATAATAAATAAAATTGTAATCCAAATAAAACAGCTCCAGAAAGCAAATGTATAGCTTGTGTTCCTAAAGGGAAATCAGCATAATACATTAAAATTCCTGTAATGGTTTCTAAAAATATTAAAGCTACAATCCAGTTTACTAATTTGTAACCTAAATCTTTCAATTGATTTAAGTAAAACATTCCTAAGTTTACTAACACAATAGCAATGGTAAATGAACGATGAAAGTAAAATTTAAAACTCGGATTTAGTAAACTATATTGTTTATTATCAAATCCATAAAGTTTTACTTGTTCATCAATAAACTGACGAACTTGCGTTCCCATAGCTATTTGAATTAATGAAAATACTACCGAAAAAATCAGTAACTTATTAAATAACGAATTGTATTTATAGGTTATTTTTTTACGTTCAGAAACTATAAATAATAGCCATAATAATAAGCCAACAATTACTAAACCAGCCACCATATGAATGGTAATAATAGTCGGTTTTAAATTAGAATCGACTACAGTTTTACCTAGCCAAGCTTCAAAAAGCATTAAAGAGAAAGCTCCGAAGGATAACAGCGTAATTTGTTTTTTTTCTTTCCAAAAAGAAAGTGAAGAGTAAATTAAAAATAAAAAGCAAAACCCTGCTAGTACCGATGCTAATCGGTTGATATATTCTGTCCAAGTATGCAGTTTATTAAATTTTGCGTAACTGTGTTTTGTGTATTTTTTCCAGTTACTATTATTAAATTTTTCGGATGTTTTTAAATTGTTTTCGGCAACAAAAAGCACTTCATCTTTAACTATAATCATTCCTTCTTTGTACTCAGTATTTGGATGCCAAGTAATTTGTGCTTCCGAAGTAGGAGGTATGTAATAACCAAAACATTTTGGCCAATCAGGGCAACCCATTCCAGAGCCAGTCATACGAACTATTGACCCTGCTAAAAAGATAATATATACAGAAATTAAAGAAATTTTGACTAAGAGAGGAAAGTGTTTTTTCATCAGAAGAAATGTTTTTACAAAGATACTATAAACGCATAAAAAAAGCTCCTCATTTGAGGAGCTTCATCATATAAATTATAAAAAATTAAGCATCTTTAGTACAGCATTCTTTTTTACATTCAGTACTGCATATTTTTTTATCAGCTTCATTTTTAGTGCAACATTCTTTTTTACATGTACTACTACACGCTTTTTTATGAGCATCTTTAGAACTACATTGTTTTTGACAATCAGCTTTACATATTTTATGCTCACCTTTTGTTTTTGAATCACATTCTTTTTTACATTTAGAAGCACAAGCTTTTTTATCCGTATTATTTTTTTTGCAAGATTTTGCTCCAACCTGACAAGCTTTATACATTTTTCCGTTACCAATTCCTTGAATAAAAGAAATTAAATCTGCTTTGTTAGTAATGTTAGCATCATATTTTATGTTAGCAATACTATCTTTAAAAATAACATTTGCTTCTAAAACTCCTTCTTTTTTAGATAAATCTGAAGCTATTTTTCTAGCACACCCTATTTCACAAGTCATTCCTGAAATGTTTAAAGAAATATCTTTTTTGTCAACAACTGCTGCCGTTTTTTCTACTTTCGGAGTATTTTCTTTTTTTGCTTCATTTTTACATCCAATAGCTAAAAAACTAACAAAAGCTAATGCAAATATTATTTTTTGAATTTTCATAATTTTAATTTATTAAGTTATTTAGCAAAGTTATTAATAAAATCAATTTTATAGATATTAATATACGAATTTTGTGCTTAAATGTATTGAAAATGAATAGTCAACAACGTAAATGGATTTACTTAGTAATATTAGCAATTGTTTGGGGAAGTTCTTTTATTCTAATGAAAAAAGCATTAATTGTTTTTACACCTATTCAATTAGGAGCGTTACGTATATTAATTACGGCAGCTTTTTTATTATTAATAGGATTTAAAAGTCTTAAGAAAATTCAAAAAAAACATAGAATTTATATTTTATACACGGCTTTTTTAGGAACTTTTTTTCCATCCTTTTTACTTGCTTTTGCTGTAAAAGGTATTGATAGTTCTATTTCGGCTATTTTGAATTCGCTAACACCTTTTAATACTTTTATTTTAGGAGCTTTAATCTTCGGATTTACTTTTAAGAAGAAACAATTTATAGGTATTTTAGTCGGATTGATAGGAACACTTATTTTGATTTTAAAAGGAGCTGAATTAAATCCAAATCAGAATTATTGGTATGCAATTTTGGTCGTTTTTTCATCTATCGGATATGCTTTTAATGTAAATATCATCAAAAAATATTTATCAGATTTAGATGCCTTGGCAATAACAACAGGTAATTTTTTATTATTGATTATTCCTGCTTCTTTAGTTTTGTTTTTTTCAGGTTTTTTTACATCAGTTGAATTAAATGATGAAACGACTACAGCATTCGGATATATAACCATTTTAGCTGTTGTAGGAACAGGAATTGCAAAAGTATTGTATAATAAAATGGTACATTTAACGTCGCCTATTTTTGCATCTTCTGTAACTTATTTAATTCCGATTGTGGCAGTTTCTTGGGGATTAGTTGATGGAGAAAAATTAAGTTTAGTTCAATTATTCTCTGGAGGAATTATTTTATTTGGTGTTTGGTTGGTAAATAAAGCGAAATAAAAAAGAGTCAAAACAAACTGTTTTGACTCTTAAAAATTAGTGTTAGATTTTTCTTTTACTGAAAATCAGCATCAGAAACATCTTCATTTATTTTTACTTCTTTTAATTCGAAGTTCATTTTCATTGGTCCCATTGATTGGATTATTAAATGAGGAAATTTAATTCCGTTTACTTCTTTATAATCAGAAAATTCTAAAGGTACTTTTACATCACCTTTAGGTCCTTTCATTACAGATACCTCTTTAATTTTTAAGCCAGATTTTACATCATAAAAAATCTCTTTTTTATCAAAAGTAATTACATAAGCATTTTTACCATTAACAGGTTCTATTCTATTTAAAGTACCTTTTTTATAAGCTTCATCAGAAAAAGGAGATACATTATTTTTTGCATCTTCAAGTTCTTTACCTTCTAATTGTTTCTTTTGCCCACGTGCTTCTTGATATCCTTTTGTTCCATCAAAAATTTCTTTTTGCATCACATTTCCTGCCATTGAAACAATTGTTGAGGTTTTGTTAGGGAAAGCACTTTTTTTAACTAAAATTAATTGCATTCCTTGAACTTTAGCTTCCGAAGTAGCTTTTAAAGTTTTTACACTAGCAATTTTATCTTTACCACCAATAGCATTAAAAAAACTATTTATTACAGATGTAGCGTTAACACCTTTAGGAATAGGCAAACTCATTGCAGGTTTTGTTGTTTTGTTACCTTCTTTATCAAAATATTTAATACTATAGTCAGACATTTTTTCTAAATTAGTTAAAACATCAAGTCCTTTACCTGTAATAATAATTCTAGCTTTATCAGCTTTAAAATACTTAATTGCTGTATTTTGAATATCATCTAAAGTAACAGCATTTATGTTTTTTAAATAGTTTTCGTAAAAATTACTAGGTAAATTATAACGAGCAATATTTAAAGCATAACGAGCAGCAGTTTCAGGCTTTTGAACTTCCATAACAAAACTACCAACATACTTTGCTTTTGCGTTTTTTAATTCTTCTGCTGATACTTTTTGAGAACGGATTTTATAAATTTCCTTCTGTATTTCTACTACCGAACTATCGGTAACAATGTTACGTACACTAGCTGTTGCTTTAAAAGTTGCAGCAACTTTACTTTGTCTAACACTAGAATAAGAACCATAAGTGTAACCTTTATCTTCACGTAAATTCATAAATAAACGTGCTGTACCACCGCCACCTAAAATATTATTTGCTAATAAAGCAGCATAGTAATCTTTATCACCTAATTTTAAATCGATATTATTTGCAACTACAATTTCAGATTGTACTGCGTTTGGCATATCAATAAAATTAATTTCAGTTGCGCTAACGTTTTTAGGTTTTGGAAAATCAACAGTAGGAACATTTCCTTTTTTCCAATTGCTAAATAATTTAGTAACCATTTTTTTAGTTTTCGAAGGATTTATATCTCCTGTGATAACTAAATATGCATTATTAGGTTTGTAATAAGTGTTGAAATTATTTTTGATATCAGAAAGAGTAATATTACTTATTGATTTTTTAGTAGTAAATTCTCCATAAGGATGATTTTTTCCATAAATTAAAGCATCTTCAACTCTTCTTGCGATTGCTGTAACACTTTTTTCATTTGATTTTAAACCATCTAAAGTAACTTTAACTTCTTTATCAAATTCTTCTTGAGTGAATTGTGAATTTTTAACTCCATCAGCCATTAAAGCTAATATTTCAGGAAAGTATTTTTTTAAAGAGCTAGCAGAAGCACCTGAGCTATAAAAATTAACACGAGCTCCAAGATAATCTACTTTTTCGTTAAATTCATCTTTAGTAATATTTGCAGTTCCACGACCTAATAAATCGCCCATCATATTAGATAAACCAGCTTTTTCTCCTTCAAAAACGGCTCTATTATCAATAGTTAAACTTGCAGATGCTCTTGGTAATTTATGATTTTCAACCATAATAACTTGTAAGCCATTAGGTAATTTAAATTTTTTAACCTTTCCTAATTGTACTTTTGGAGCTGGACCTGGTTTAGGTTGTATACTTCTATCTATCTGTGCAGTGGTAGCAAAAGACACTGCTAAAATTGCGATAAGTGCTATTATTTTTGTTTTCATAATATATTAATGTCTTTTGATTTATTTCTTTTTCGGTAAATATTCTAAAACTAATCGTTGATTTGGGTTCAGATATTTTTTTGCAGCAGTTCTAATTTCTTCACGAGTAATAGAACGGAAAATATCAATTTCGGTATTTATTAAATCGGTATCACCGTATAAAACATTATATCGAGCTAAAGAATTAGCAATACCTTCAACGCTAGAATTTGAATTTACAAACTCATTTTCAAACTTGTTTTGTAATTTTTGATATGCTTTTTCTGAAATTAAATTAGTTTGAATTTTTACAATTTCTTCATCAATTTCTTTTGTTAAATCAGCTAAAGAAGTTTCACCTAATGGTAATCCGTAAACAATATAAGTTCCATAATCTTCTTGACTAAAACTAAAAGCACCTACTTGTAATGCCAATTTTTTAGTATCGACTAATTTTTTATATAAAATTGAACTTTTACCATCACTTAAATACGTAGAAATCATGTCTAAAACTCTAGCTTCTCTAGTTTTCATTGATGGCGTTCTGTAAGCATTAATTACAGCAGGAATTTGAATATTAGCATCATATGCTTTTGCATTTATTTGCGTTGTAATAGGGTCTTCTTTTATAACAGTTCTTTTTATTTCGGCACCTCTAGGAATTGTACTGAAATAATCTTTTACCATTTTTTTTGTTTTTTTGATGTCAATATCACCAGCAACAACTAATGTAGCGTTATTAGGAACATAGAATTTTTTATTAAAAGCTAAAAATTCTTCTAAAGTAGCATCATCTAAATGTTTCATTTTTCCGATAGTAGTTCCTTTATACGGATGTTTTTTAAACATGTTCTTTTTAACATTTTCTAAAAATTTTCCATACGGTTGATTATCTACACGCATTCTTTTTTCTTCCTTTACAACCTCATTTTGAGTATCTACACCTCCTTGATTAATAACAGGATGTAATAAACGCTCAGATTCCATCCATAAACCTAGTTCTAAGTTATTTGACGGAAATATTTCGTAATAATAAGTCCTATCATCAGTTGTGTTTGCATTGTTTTTTCCTCCGTTAGAAGAAACAATTTTAAACCAATCTCCTTTTTTGATGTTTTTTGTACCTTCAAATAATAAGTGTTCAAAAAAATGAGCCATTCCTGTTCTGTCAGGTTGTTCATCTTTTGCTCCAACATGATACATTACTGCTGTTGTTACTATTGGTGCAGATTTATCTTGATGTAAAATAACATGCATTCCGTTGCTTAAATCGTACTCTTCAAATGCAACTTTTTGAGCATTAGCAGATAAGCTAATAAGCAAAGTCATGGCAAGAGTTGTGATACTTTTTTTCATTGATTTTTTTTTAAAATTTTTAATTGATATTGAAGTATATGACGTAATTTAAATATGTTTGTTACACTTTAAAAATAAAATATTTTTCAATTAAAAAAACGAGTAATTTTCTGACTTTTAGATTGTTTGTTGCCTTAAAATGCGTATATTTGCATCCGCATTTTCATTAAGAAAGTGTATAATTAAGTATAACGCAAAACAAAAAGTATGTACGCAATCGTAGAGATAGCAGGGCAGCAATTTAAAGTAGCACAAGACCAAAAAGTATTCGTACACCGTTTACAAGACGCAGAAGGATCAAATGTAACATTTGAGAACGTTATGCTAATTGAAGACAAAGGGAACGTAACTATTGGCGCCCCAGCTATAACAGGTGCAGGAGTAACTGCAAAGGTATTACGTCACTTAAAAGGTGATAAGGTAATCGTTTTCAAGAAGAAAAGAAGAAAAGGTTACAAAAAGAAAAACGGACACAGACAGTATTTAACTGAGATTCAAATTGAATCTATCGTTGCTTCTGGTACTTCTAAAGCTGCTCCAAAGGCTGCTAAGGCTGCTCCAAAGAAAGCTGCGAAAGCTGATGATTTAACGAAGATTGAAGGTGCTGGACCTAAAGCTGCTCAAGCTTTAGTAAACGCAGGAATCGATACTTTTGCGAAAGTTGCAAAACAAGACCCAGCTACATTAAGTAAAATTTTAGTAGAAGCTAGTTCTCGTTTATCTCACTTAGTTACTACTACTTGGCCAAAACAAGCACAATTAGCTGCTGATGGTGAGTGGGATGTTTTAAAAGTGTTACAAGACAAGTTAGACGGAGGAATTGAAAAATAATCCCGTACAAGTTTAATCTAAAAAAATCAATATAAGATGGCTCATAAAAAAGGTGTCGGTAGTTCGAAGAATGGTAGAGAATCAGAATCGAAACGATTAGGAGTAAAGATTTTTGGAGGACAAGCTGCAATTGCAGGTAATATTATTGTTCGTCAAAGAGGTACAACGCACAATCCAGGTAAAAATGTTTACATGGGAAAGATCATACTTTACATGCTAGAGTTGATGGTGTTGTTACATTCAGAAAGAAAAGAAATGATAGATCATATGTTTCTATAGTTCCTTTCGAGGCTTAAGAAATTTTTATCTACATAAATTAAAGCTCAAACAATTCGTTGTTTGAGCTTTTTTATGCTCTAAATTTAAAATATAAGCACAAAAAAAAGTATCACTATTTAAAGCGATACTTTAATTTTAGTTTCATTTTTGATTAATCCCCCAATTTATCAAAATGATTACCCTTGTATATCACAAATATGAGACGAAAATATTATATATAAAGCAATTTATGTATAACTGGTATTAATTTATGTATAACTGGTTTTTATTTTATTTTTTTAGGTAAAAAATGTTCTTTTAAATGTTGTTTTCCAGCTTTTTGTGTTATTATTCAACTTAATATCGATTATATTTGAAGTTAAAAATTGTTTTATGATAAAAGCTGTAATTGTTGATGATGAAGCCAAGGCAATACAGGGTCTTTCTTGGGAGTTGTCTAATTTTAATAATGATTTAGAAATAATACAAACATTTACTGAACCAGAACAAGCTATAAAATATATAAATAATAATTCTATTGATTGTCTTTTTTTAGATATTGAGATGCCAACTATGGATGGTTTTCAATTACTTGAAAAATTAGATAAAAAAGATTTTGCAATAGTTATTACTACTGCTTATAATGAATATGCTATAAAGGCTATTAAAAATCAAGCTATTGATTATCTTCTTAAACCTGTAGACTCTGATGATTTAGAAGAGACATTAAATAGAGTTAAGAATTATCGTATTAAAAACAAAAGCGACAAAAAGTTTGAGCAAATATTATCAACTTTCAATAAAAAATTTAACAAAAGAAAAATTACCATAAACACAGACGGAAAATTAATATTTTTACAAGAGTCAGAAATTGTATTTGTTGAATCGGATGGTAATTATTGCACTATTCATACTGTTAATAATAAAAAAATTGTGGTAACAAAAAAGTTGAAAGAGATAAATTTATTACTTCCTGATGATCATTTTTTTAGAATTCATAATTCGTTTATTATTAACTTAAACAAATTAAAAGAGTTTATAAAATCTGATGGATATGTGATTTTAGAAGATAATCACAGAATACCTGTTTCTCGTCAAAGAAAGTCTGAGTTCTTAGAAAAGTTCTAAAAAATGAAATTCTTATTCATAACTATTTTATTTATTACAAGCAACTGTCTATCTCAAAAAAACATTGATAGTTTGATGTTGATTGCCTTAGATAAAAAAGAAGTAAATTTCTTTAAACTTAAAAAACATTTTAAAGGAGTTTCATTTACTGATGAAAAAATAAAGAGTTTTTTAGAAAAAAGTAAAGAAGTTAATTATCCTTTAGGAAAAATATTTGCAAAAAATATTCAAGGGTATTCTTATAGAAAAAAAGAATATATGATAAAGCAACCTTAAAGTTTAAAGAAGCTTTAAAAGATGCAAAAGAAATAAATAATATAGAAGCAGAGATTGTAATATTAAATCAGTTAGGAGTAGCTTATAGAAGGCAAGATAAAGTTCGATTGGCGTTAAATTATCACCAAGAAGTTTTAGATATTATTTCAAAAATAGAGAAACAAAAGATTGATATTAAAGTTATCCATAGTGTTGCTATTAATAGTATCGGAAATATTTATTTAGCGTTAAAACAATATGAAAGAGCTTTAGATAAATTTAAAGAGTCTCTTGCTATACAAGAACAATTAGAAGATCTTAGAGGTATTGCTATTAATCATCAAAATATAGGGTTTGCACATAAAAATATAGGAAACTTAGATATTGCTTTAGATAACTTTCAAAAATCATTAAAATATAATGAACTAAATAAAGATAAATTAGGTAAGTTAATTTGTCATAATAGTATTGCTAATGTTTTAATTATAAAAGGAAAGTATAAGATTGCTTATAGATATATTATTGAAGTAGTTTCTCTTGCTGAAAAGATAGGAAATAGATATTACCTATCTGAAGTATATAATACTTTAGGTTGGGTTTTTCTAAAATTAAAGAAATATAAAAAATCTAAATACTATTTAGGTAAATCACTTAAAATTTCGGTAGAAAATGATATTTCGTCAAGTTTAATAATTTGTTATCAGCATCTTTCAGAATTAAATAAAAAAAAGAAAACTATAAATCGGCATTAATTTACTATCAAAAATCAATTGAAACAGAAAAAAAAGGTTTAAGAATAAGAATATTCGCTATGTAAATAGCCTTATTAATAAATATGATATTGAGGTAAGTACCAATAAAATAAAAAACTTAGCTATTGAAAATAAAATGGCTGAAAATAAACTTTTACAAAACAGAAATATTTTAATCATAGCATTGATATTAATTGTCTTATTTGCTGTTTTATTATATTCGATATATAGACAGCGTTTATTAAAAAATGATAAACAGATATTACTTTTAGAACAAGATGCATTAAGAATTCAAATGAATCCTCATTTTGTCTTTAATGCACTTAACTCTATTAAATTATATGTTATTAATAATGACCAAAAAAATGCTGTATTTTATTTAAATAAATTTTCAAAATTAATTCGTAAAATTTTAGAATCAAGTAATGTAAAAGAAGTTACTTTAGGAGAGGAACTTAAAACAATGAATTTATACATGAGTATTGAAAATATTCGCTTTTCAAATGCCATAATATATACCGAAGATATTAGTGAATATTTAAATGTAGAAACGATTAAAATACCTCCATTAATTTTACAACCTTTTTTAGAAAATGCTATTTGGCATGGTTTATCTTCTAAAAAAGGAGAGAAAAAAGTACAATTATCTATTCATAAACAGGTAAAAGAGTTTATTCAAATTGATATAGAAGATAACGGAATTGGTAGAGAAGCAGCTTTCAGAATTAAAAGTAATAAAACTTTAAATAGAAAATCAATAGGAATTGATTTAACAAAAGAACGATTAAAGAATTTTTCAATTCAATTTGAAAAGGAGTATTCGTTAATTTATACTGATTTAATTGATGAAAAAGGAAAAGTAAAAGGAACAAAAGTATCGTTAAAAATACCTTTAGTTTAAAATAAAAAAAGCGCTCGAAAAGAGCGCTTTTAAATAGTTTTATTTCTTAAATTTAAGAACTTCAGAACGTCCTTTTTTGAAGATTTTATTACTAGCATGTGTGCCTTTTCGTAATTCTTTTTGTTCTTCCCAAGATAGTTGAATAACTTCCTGACAATCGGTTGAACACGTATTTTCTGTTTTTTCTGAACATTCATCACATTGAATAAATAATAAATGACAGGCTTCGTTAGCGCAATTTGTGTGTTCATCGCAAGATTTACCACATTGATGACAATTAGAAATTACATCATCAGTAATTCGTTCAGCTCTTCTATGATCAAAAACAAAATTTTTACCGATAAATTTATTATCAATTCCTTCATCTTTTACTTGACGAGTATATTCAATAATTCCGCCTTCTAACTGAAAAACATTTTTAAAACCTTTATGTTTGTAATAGGCTGATGCTTTTTCGCAACGAATTCCACCAGTACAATACATTAATAAGTTTTTATCTTCTTTGTTATCTTTTAAATCTTCTTCAATAATATCTAAAGAATCTCTAAAAGTATCAACATCTGGAGTTATTGCGCCATCAAAATGACCAATTTCACTTTCGTAATGATTTCGCATATCTACACAAACCGTATTCGGATTTGCTAGCATTTCATTAAAATCTTTGGCATTTAAATGCACACCTTTGTTGGTTACATCAAAAGTTTCATCATTTAAACCATCAGCAACAATTTTGTTACGAACTTTTACTTTTAATTTTAAAAACGATTTATTATCGTGCTCAACAGCTACGTTTAATCGAATATCTTTTAAAAATGAAATGGAATCTAGTTGATCTTTTAAGGCTAAAAAATTTTCTGAAGAAACAGACATTTGAGCGTTAATACCTTCGTAAGAAACGTAAGTTCTTCCTAAAACGTCTAATTCGTTCCATTCTAAGAATAATTTATCTCTAAAAAGTTGAGGGTTTTCTATCTTATAATATTGATAGAATGAAATAGTAATACGGTCTTTTCCCGCTTCGTCGATTAAAGCAGCGCGTTCGTTAGCGCTTAACTTGTTGTACAGTTGCATGCTATACTTTTTTTAAGTTATACAAAATATGTTGATTTATCTAAAAATCAATACAAATGTACTATTTTTTTGTGTTTTAGTGTTTAAAAACACACTTTTAACATTAATTTGATATTTTTTAAACTTTAACTTAAAATATCTAAAAAAACAGATACAAGTAACTTGATTTTTTTAAATCTTTGTGCGAGTATAGATTAGTTTTTAGTAACACATTTAATAATTAAAAAATGAGAGTAGCAGTTGTAGGGGCCACCGGAATGGTAGGTAATGTAATGTTAGAAATATTAGCAGAACGTAATTTTCCTGTAACAGAATTAATTCCTGTTGCATCAGAACGTTCAGTTGGAAATAAAATTGAATTTAAAGGTACCGAATATAGTGTTGTAGGTTTACAAACAGCCGTTGATATGAAACCTGATGTTGCTTTATTTTCAGCAGGAGGAGATACTTCATTAGTTTGGGCACCAAAATTTGCCGAAGCAGGTACTACTGTTATTGATAATTCATCAGCATGGAGAATGGATCCTACTAAGAAATTAGTAGTTCCTGAAATTAATGGAGATGTTTTAACTAGCGAAGATAAAATTATTGCAAATCCTAATTGCTCAACAATTCAGTTGGTAATGGCATTAGGTCCTTTACATAAGGAATATAAAATGAAACGTGTCGTAATTTCAACGTATCAATCAGTATCTGGAACAGGTGTTAAAGCTGTTCAACAATTAGATAATGAAGAAGCTGGAATCGATGGCGAAATGGTATATCCTCACCCAATAGGAAGAAACGCTTTACCTCATTGTGATGTATTTTTAGAAAACGGATACACCAAAGAAGAAATGAAATTGGTAAAAGAACCTAAAAAGATTTTAGGTGATGATTCTTTTTCAGTAACAGCTACAGCTGTTAGAATTCCTACTGCAGGTGGGCATTCAGAAGCTGTTAATGTACAATTTGAAAATGATTTCGATTTAGCTAAAGTACGTGAGTTATTAGGTAAAACTGATGGCGTAATTGTACAAGACGATGTACAAAATAATGTATATCCAATGCCTATTTTAGCACATAATAAAGATGAGGTTTTTGTTGGTAGACTTAGAAGAGATGAATCGCAACCAAACACTTTAAATATGTGGATTGTTGCTGATAATTTACGTAAAGGAGCAGCAACAAATACCATTCAGATTGCTGAATATTTAGTTGCTAATAAATTGATTTAAACATTGTTTTTAGTTTAATGATTTGTTTTATATATTTAAAATCCTGTGTTTTTAACACAGGATTTTTATTTTTGAGGCGTGAATGAAAATCAGATAATAGAAAATACGATTGCCTTTGTAAAAAAAACGTTAGCAGGAGCAGAAGGAGGACACGATTGGTTTCATATAGAACGTGTCTATAAAAATGCTTTATTAATTGCTAAGGATGAAAATGTTGATGTTTTTATAGTATCGCTAGGTGCTTTATTACATGATATTGCTGATGCTAAATTTTATAACGGAGATGAAACTGTTGGTCCTAAAATGGCACGTAAATTTTTAGAATATCAAAAAGTGAAGGAAGTAATAATAATTCATATCGAAAATATTATTAACAATATTTCTTTTAAAACAAGTTTATCTGAAGGAGAAAAATTTACCTCGCCAGAATTAGATGTAATTCAAGATGCAGATAGATTAGATGCAATAGGAGCTGTAGGAATAGCACGTTGTTTTAACTATGGAGGTTTTAAAAATAGAGCCTTATACGATCCTGAAATAGCACCTAATTTAAAGATGACAAAAGCCGAATATAAAAATTCTACGGCACCTACAATCAATCATTTTTATGAGAAGTTATTACTTTTAAAAGATAAGATGAATACTAAAGCAGGAAAGAGAATAGCCAAAGATAGACATAATTATATGCAATCTTTTTTAGATCAATTTCTAAATGAATTTAATGGGTTTAAGTAGTTTTTTATTTGTTGTTTTTGTATTTTATTTAGTTGTTTAATGTTATTTTCTTATTAAATTATGTTTTTTGATATTAAATTCATATATTTATAATAAGCAATTAAGCCCCCCGAATTCTTTTTTAAAAAAATTAATCCCCTAATAAAAAAAAGCATCTAGATTTTTTCGAATTTAGATGCTTTTATATTTAAAATAAATGTGTTTTATTTTCCAGGAAAATTTGGTTTTCTTTTTTCTAAAAAGGCTGTTGTACCCTCTTTAAAATCATCGGTAGAAAAAGAATCTCCAAATTCTACTATTTCAGTTTCAAAACCATTAATTCCATCTTTAAAATTATCATTTATGGCTCTAATAGCTGCACTAATTGCAACCGATGAATTGCGCATTATTTTACCAGCTAGTTTTTCTGCCAATGGCAATAATTCATTTTGAGGAACTACATAATTTACCAATCCCCATTGTTTTGCTTCATCAGCAGAAATCATTGTAGCAGTCATTATTAATTCCATCGCTTTTCCTTTACCGATTAGTTGAGGTAAGCGCTGTGTACCACCATAACCAGGAATTACGCCTAAAGATACTTCTGGTAATCCCATTTTTGCATTATCTGATGCTATTCTAAAATGACAAGCCATTGCTAATTCTAATCCGCCACCTAAAGCAAAACCATTAATGGTTGCAATTACGGGAGTTGATAAATTTTCGATTAAATCAAATAAAGATTCTTGTCCTAATCGAGCTAATTTTTCACCTTCTTCTGTTGTGAAATTTGCGAATTCTGAAATATCAGCACCAGCTACAAATGCTTTTTCTCCGCTTCCAGTGATAATTATTGTTTTTACAGCGATATTATCTTCTAAAGTTTCAAAAGCTGTACTTAATTCATTAATGGTAGCGCTATTTAAGGCGTTTAGTTTTTTAGGTCTATTAATTGTAATTTTTGCTAATCCATCAGTAATTGTTACTAAAATGTTTTCGAAATTCATTTGATTAAGTTTTAGGTAGTATTACGGTAAAAACAGTTCCAATTCCTTCGGTTGAAGTGAAAGTAATAGAACCATCATATGCTTCAATTATATTTTTTATCATTCCTAAACCTAAGCCCATTCCACTTGTTTTTGTGGTAAATTTAGGTTCGAAAATTAATTCTTTATTTTCAACTGTAATTCCTTTTCCGTTATCAGAAACTATTATTTTAACATTATTTCCTTCGGATGTTACTTTTATTTCAATCCTCGGGTTTTTCTCATTTTCTTTAATAGCTTGCGTAGCATTTTTAACTAAATTTGTTACAACTCTAATTAATTGTGTTTTATCTAAATATGCAAAAAGCTCAGTTTCTTTAGGTATGTAATAGATATAATTTTCTGTGAAAATATCTAATGAATGTTTAACAACATCAACAACATCTAATTTTTCACGACGTTGTGTTGGCATTTTTGCAAAGTCAGAAAAAGCAGAAGCAATAGAGCTCATCACATCAATTTGTTGAATAAGCGTTTCGCTGTATTCGGCTAATTTTTCTTTGATTTTAGGATCTTCAGGATTAAATCGTCGTTCAAAACTTTGTACGGTAAGACGCATTGGTGTTAGCGGATTTTTAATTTCACTGAGCCACTTGTTTTGCCATTTCTCTCCAAGCTTGTTCTCGTTCGCTTCTAGCAAGTTTTACGGCGCTTTCTTCTAATTGATCAATCATATTATTGTACGAATCAACTAAAGAATTTATTTCTGAACTAGCAGAGTTTAAAGTGATTTTTTCGTTTCGTTGATTTAAACGAGTTTCTTTAATTTTTTCTGAAATCGTTTGAATAGAACGTGTAATATAGCTCGATAAAAAATAAGCTAATGAAATTGCGATAATAAACATCAGTAAATAAACAAGGAGTAAACGAGATATAAATTCACGTAATTCTTGTTTTTGCTCTTCGTTATCTTGAGCTATTTGTAACTCTAAAAGTCCAATTCGTTTAAAACGTGTATCGTTTATATAAGTATATGATGATTGATAAGTAATTCCTTTATCTGTCCTACTTTTTAAAATTTTATGATTTGAATTATTCGCTAACTCTATTACAATTTCAGAAGTTAAATTTTCACCTTCTTTTTTATCAAAATTATATGGAATAGATGATTTTAAAAGCAGTCCATTCATATCGTACATTGATACTGTTAGTTTATGAACATAGGCAATATCATAAATACGATCTTGAAATATTTTAGCTAAATTATCAGTAGTAATCGGATAGGTTGTTTTGCGTTTTAATTCGATTTCTATATCGTGTTTTGTCGCACTTTCTTTTCTATTAAAACGTTGAATATTATAATCTTCCGTTTGTTCTCCATATTGAATTATAGTTACCGTAACAATTAAAACTGATGCTAATAGTACCAATAATATCATTGATAAGAAAATTCTAATTCGTAGTGATATGTTGTTGATTTTTAGCAAATTGTATGGTTTAATGTTATTTATAATTAGACTTGAATTTTTTCTTCTTTACTATGTAAAAGACGTGTTAATTTAATTGATAAATCTAATAAAATTATTTTAGCATTTCCATTTCTTTCGATATGATATTGAGCATCATTTATTTCTTTATCGATAATTAAAATATTACCACTATGTACAAAAGGTGCAAATTTTGATAATTGAAAATTAGCTGTTTTTGTTTCTAAAAACACTAAATCGGGTGCTCCGTAATTTAATAATAATGCTTGTCTGAAAAACTGTAAACAATATTGTAAAAACTGTTTTTGTGTTTCTCTTCCTGATTTTGAAATAGTTTCAGACCATTGAATTAAATCTTGAATAACCGCTGCATTTCCTTTTGCTTTAAAAGCTGCACGAATCCAAGTAATAAACCATTCTTCGAAAATTAAATCATTAGAATTATTGTTTAAAATATGTAATGCTTTGTTGTAATTTCCTTCGGATTGATGCGCTATTTTAATGGCTTCATTTTCAGAAACACGTTCATTTTTAACTAAGGTTTTTGCAATATCAGTATCACTTAATACAGGAAAATAAAGTGCTTGACAACGAGATTTTATCGTATTGATAATTTGCTCTTCATCTTCAGTTATCAGAATAAAAACTGTTTTATTAGGCGGTTCTTCAATAAGTTTTAATAATTTATTTGCAGCGGCGATGTTCATTTTTTCTGCCATCCAAATAATCATCACTTTAAAACCACCTTCGTATGATTTTAATTGTAGTTTTTTAACAATATCTAAGGCTTCATCAACACCAATTTGCCCTTGTTTATTTTCTATTCCAATATGTTTAGACCAGTTAAAAAGACTTCCGTAAGGTTGTTTTTCAACAAAAGATCGCCAATCAGATAAAAATAAATCACTAACAGGATGCTTTTTTACAGCATCGTTGGTAGTTACAGGAAATGCAAAATGTAAATCGGGATGTTGTAGTTTGCTACATTTTAAATTGCAAGAATCTGCATTATTTGATGTGCTACATAATAAATATTGAGCGTAAGCAATTGCCATTGGTAATGTACCAGAACCCTCTTTACCAACAAAAAGTTGGGCGTGTGGAATTCGGTTGTTATCAGCAGATTGCTGTAAATGTTTTTTTATATGTTCTTGTCCTATAATTTCATCGAAAGTCATACTACAAATATAAGATTTCAAATACAGAGAACAACCAATAAAAGAAATAGGAGATTGTTAAAATCTTATTGTTTAGAATCATTCTATTGTGGTATCTTTGCGAGTCAATATTATACGTGTTATTTTGAATTCAATTGCAAGTTTACAAATCGGTGAGAGAGGAATTATATCCGAAGAATGTTTAGATATTATTCCTTTGAAATTATTAGAAATGGGCTGTTTACCAGGAATAGAAGTAGAGTTGTTACAAATTGCGCCTTTTAAAGATCCATTATATATTTGTGTAAATGGAAGTCATTTAGCAATACGAAAAAAAACGGCAAGTAAAATTGTAATTACTAAAATATAAATAATGAGTAAGCGTATTAAAGTAGCTTTAATAGGAAATCCGAACACAGGAAAAACATCATTATTTAATCAATTAACAGGCTTACATCAAAAAGTAGGAAATTACCCAGGAGTAACAGTTGATAAAAAACAAGGAACTTGTAAAATATCAGAAAATAGTACTGCAATTATTACCGATTTACCAGGAACTTATAGTATCAATCCAACTTCTATTGATGAAAGTATTGTATTAAAAAGCTTGTTAAATTCTAATGAAGATGAAAAGCCAGATGTAATTGTAATTGTTGCCGATATTGAAAATTTAAAACGAAATTTATTACTTTTTTCTCAAATTCAAGATTTAGAAATTCCAATAATTTTAGCCTTAAATATGGCTGATCAGATGGAGCGAAAAGGAATATCAATTGATATTAAAAATTTAGAAAAACAATTAAATACTAAAATTGTTTTAATATCAGCAAGAAAAAATAAAGGAATTGATACTTTAAAAGAAGCAATTGAAAATTATAATTCTTTAAAAATACATTCAGATTTTAAAGAATTATCTCATAAAATTGATACAACATATTTTGATGAATTAGCCAAAGTAAGCACTCGTTTTTTAGCCTATGAATTATGGATGATGCTTACAAAACAACATACATCTTTACTTTCATCCGAAGAAAAAGAGCAATTGAAATCGTTTGGAAGCGATGTTTCTACTCAAAAAAAATATCAGCATAAAGAAACAATTTTTCGTTATCAGAAAATTAATTCAATATTAAAAGAAACTTATACTATTGATGCCTCAAAAGCAACTGATTTACGTGCTAAATTAGATGCTGTTTTTACGCATAAAATATTCGGATATCTTATTTTTTTCGGATTATTATTATTGATATTTCAATCGGTTTTTGATTGGGCATCAGCTCCAATGGATTTTATTGATGGTTTATTTGCTAGCATTTCAGAGTTTACTAAATCAAATTTACCAGCAGGTATGTTTACCGATTTATTATCCGAAGGAATTATTCCAGGAATAGGAGGAGTTATTATTTTTATTCCGCAAATAGCTATTTTATTTTTATTCATCGCTATTTTAGAAGAAACAGGTTATATAAGTAGAGTGGTGTTTTTAATGGATAAAATTATGCGCCGTTTTGGAATGAGCGGTAAAAGTATTATTCCTTTAATTTCGGGTACGGCATGTGCGATACCAGCAATTATGGCTACCAGAACTATTTCTAGTTGGAAAGAACGTTTAATTACCATTTTAGTAACGCCATTTACTACGTGTTCGGCACGTTTGCCAGTGTATGCGATTTTAATTGCTTTGATAATTCCTGATAAGAAATTGTTTGGTTTTATAGGTTTACAAGGATTAACTTTATTAGCGTTGTATGGTTTAGGTTTTGGCTCGGCAATTCTTGGAGCTTATATTTTACATAAAACATTAAAAATAAAAAGTAGCTCATTTTTTGTAATGGAAATGCCTAATTACAAGCTTCCATCTGTTAAAAATGTGTTTTTAGATGTGTTAGAAAAAACCAAAGCTTTCGTTTTTGGAGCAGGTAAAATAATATTAGCGATATCAATCGTATTGTGGTTTTTGGCTTCTAATGGAGCTTCGGATTTTAAAAATGCTGAAAAAAATGTTACTCAAAATATAGCGAATCAAAAGTTGTCATCAACAGAGTTATCACAAAAAATAGCCTCTCAAAAATTAGAAAATTCTTACATAGGAATTGCAGGGAAAGCAATCGAACCAATTGTAAAACCTTTAGGATATGATTGGAAAATAGGAGTTGGATTGATAGCTTCATTTGCCGCACGAGAAGTTTTTATAGGAACATTAGCAACTATTTATAGTGTTGAAAATAATGATGATGATATTTCTACTATCAAACAAAAAATGGCATCAGAAATAAATAATGAAACTGGTGAAAAACGTTTCAATTTTGCCACAGGAATATCTTTATTATTATTTTATGCTTTCGCAATGCAATGTATGGCAACTTTGGCAATTGTTAAAAGAGAAACTAAAAGCTGGAAATGGCCTATAATACAACTTGTAGGTATGGGTTCTTTGGCTTATTTAACAGCTTTTTTAGCTTATCAAATACTTCGTTAATGCAAGAAATTATTACATATATAACAGTCGGTTTAGCGGTATTATTTTTGATAAAAAAGTTTTTCATCAAGAGTAAAAAGAAAAAAGATTGTAATACTGATTGTGATTGTTCTTAAAAAAAATCATCTTTTTTTCTTATAGATTATCAATTAATGTACTTTTGTGGTATTATAATTGATATCAGTAAAAAAATAATTAAAAAATTAAAAATGAAAAAAATACTTTTAATAGCTGTACTATTTATTAGCTCATTTACACAAGCACAACAAGAAGCTAAAGTTTCAATAACTGATGCCTTAGCACTTAAAACACTTAATGTTTCTTATGAATATTATACTACTGAACGTTCATCAGTAGGACTTTCAACATTATTTAATTTAGAGAAAAAATCAGCAGATTTCAGATATAATGAAGAATGGATGATTACTCCTTATTTTCGTCATTATTTTAAAAATAGTAATAACTGGAATTATTTTGGTGAAATATTTTTAGGTGTTAATGGTGGAGAAAACGAATTAACTATTGAAGGTTCTGATATTAAGAAAATTGAAAAATATACTGATGCTGCTTTAGGGTTAGCGGTTGGTGCTAAATATGTATCTTCAGGAGGTTTTATTCTTGATATTTATGGTGGTTTAGGAAGAAATATGTTTACTTCAAAATCTCGTTCAATTGTGCCAAGAGTTGGTGTTAATTTAGGATATAGATTTTAATCTATAAGTATTTAAAATATTAGAAAAACTCGCTTTAAGCGAGTTTTTTTATGCCGATACTTTAAAAGAATACTATTTTTGTAAAATGGATAAATTTATTTTTCATAAAAATAGTAAAGTAGCTTATACTGATATTGGCAAAGGAAATACGATTGTTTTATTACATGGTTTTCTTGAAAATGCTATGATGTGGCGTGAAATTACAACTTCTTTAAGTCATAAAAACCGTGTTATTTGTATTGATTTATTAGGTCACGGAAATACGGAATGTATCGGTTATATTCATACTATGAGCGATATGGCTGAGGCTGTAAAAGCAGTTTTAAAAAACTTAAATATCAACAGTTTTTATATCATTGGGCATTCTATGGGAGGCTATGTTTCTTTAGCGGTTACTGAGAAATATCCGAAGAAAATAAAAGGAATTTGTTTGTTAAATTCGAGTGCGCAATCCGACTCTGAAGAACGTAAAAAACTACGATTAAGAGCGTCTAAAATGGCACAAACGAATTATAAAAGTTTGGTAAAAATGTCTATTTCAAACTTATTTAGTGCTCAAACCAGCACTCAATTTGCAACAGAAATTGCTGAAATAAAAAAACAAGCTTTACAAACACCTGTTCAAGGATATATCGCCGCAACCGAAGGAATGCGATTAAGAGAAAACAAAGAAGCTGTTTTACAAAATGTTGATAAACGGTTGATAATTGTAGGGAAAAATGATTCTATACTTAATTATCACACAATTATTGAGGAAGCAAATCGAACAAAAACCCCTTTTTACGAGCTTTCAGGCGGTCATATGAGTCATATTGAAAACAAGGATGAACTTCTAAAAATGCTACATAAATTTATTGAGAATTAAGAGCCTGTTTAAATTTTAAATAAAGTATTTTTTAGATATAAACGTCACGCTGAATTTATTTCAGCATCGCATAAAACTAAGAACTACGGAAAATCAGGATGTGAAACTGAAATAAATTCAGTTTGACGGATTCGATTTTTTAGTGATAAAAGGTTTTTAAATGAAATTTAAACAAGTTTTAAATTGATATTATTTTTTTGAAGCAATTTCCCGCTTTCCGCACTCGCTTTTTTTTGAATAAAAATCAAAAAAAGAGCTCAAACAATTGCTTCAATCGGGGCTATAAATTTGTGCGTTTTTTGTAAATTAGCTAGAAACTACTTTAATATGAAAATTCATCATTTAGCGAAAGAAACATCTATTTTAAATAAATTTTTATCAGAAATAAGAAGTACAGATATTCAAAAAGATTCGATGCGTTTTCGAAGAAATATAGAACGAATCGGTGAAATTTTAGGATACGAATTAAGTAAAAAATTAGCATCAGAAACTAAAAAAGTACAAACTCCTTTAGGAACAAAACAAGTAGAAATTCCTGTTAATGATGTAATTTTATGTTCAATTTTAAGAGCAGGATTACCTTTGCATAATGGTTTATTAAATTATTTTGATGATGCTGAAAATGCTTTTATATCGGCTTATCGTCATCATCCAAATAACGATGCTGAATTTGAAATTGTAGTTGAATATTTTGCATCTCCATCAATTGATGGTAAAACTTTATTATTGGTCGACCCAATGTTAGCAACAGGACGTTCACTAGTTGCGGTTTATGAAGCTATCAAAAAATACGGAACTCCTAAAGAAATTCAAATAGTTTCAGTTATTGGTGCTTCCGAAGGAGTTGAATATGTCGCAAATAATTTCCCTGAAAACACTAGTTTATGGATTGCCGATATTGATGAAGGACTCAATGACAAAGGATATATTATTCCAGGTTTAGGTGATGCAGGCGATTTAGCTTATGGTACAAAAATGTAAATTTATAGAACATTTGCAAGTATTGAACAAGCGAAAAATAATAATAATAAGACATCTGAAATCCATTTTTTTTGAAATAATTCGAATCCGTTGGCTAAAATAATTGCAATCGGAAAAAAGAGTAATAAAAGTTCTGTGCCTGTTTTATGAGGTATTAAAAGCACAACTACTGACGAAATTAATAAGTAAACAAAGGTTAAAATCCAGCTTTTTCTAAAATTATTAAGAACTGATAATGCCTTCGGAGTTTTTAATATCAATGAATAAAAGACTAAAATACCTATAAATACGAAAGATAATACATACTTTATATCAGTATAAAAATCAATATTATAAGATAAATTCCAATTAAATAGTTGGTTAAAAATTTCAGTTTTATCATACCAAAAACAATAGGTGAAAAATAAAAAAATTACGCATCCGTAGCCTAGTAAAGGAATTAATAAAGTTTGATAAGTAAAGCGTTGATGTAAGTAAATAGAAATATAAAATAATACGCCAAATAATGCTGTATAAGGTTCTATTAAAAAAGAAACACCAAGCCATAAACCTCCGTCAAATAACTTGTAAAAGGTATTTTTAGGTGATTGTAAGTTATAAACTTTCCGTGAAAATAATAAGATGATTAAGCAAGCAAAAAAGGTTTTATCAATATGAATAACATCAGGAAAAAAACCGATAAGTAGTATTAGAAATAAGAAAGCAAAGGAGTTATCAAAAGTTAATTTGTTTTTTGTAATTACAAAATTGAAGACTCCAAATACCGCTATAAAACCAATCAATTCTTTAGCCGTTTCAAAAGAGACTTCTTTAGAAAATAAGCTGAAAGAAAAGTAACTTAAAAACAGTGCAAAAAGCACAATGAAATTAACAGGTTTTGATTTACTGAAAAAATTGGCTAACATAGTTTCTTTTTATACTTTTGCAAACATAAAGATAATCAAGTTATGTTAGGATTAAATATTTTTAGATTAATTGCAGATTTATTTACTTTTATATTACAACCTTTCAAATGGTTGCGATTAGAAGTAGCAAAAGGAGACTACGGTTGGTGGACATCAAATGCAGTTAACTGGTTTTTTGTTTTTATTTTAATAGTGTTATTTGGATACTGGATGTGGCAATCGGCTACTTTCTTAAAAGAAGGAACTGAAGACTAAGCTTAAAACAGATATACATACACATTGGGAAGCAAAAACAAACTGAAACGTTTCAAAGAAAATGAAACGTTTGCAAACGTACTTCAACCTACGAGAGAAGAAGTAATAGGAGATTTTCCTTTAAAAGGAAAGTGGAATACATTTTTTAAAAACGACAACCCTATAGTTTTAGAACTTGGTTGTGGTAAAGGAGAGTATACCATTGCCTTAGCAGAAAAAAATCCGAATAAAAATTTTATTGGTATTGATATTAAAGGAGCTCGTTTTTGGCGTGGTGCTAAAACTGCCATAGAAAACGACATGCAAAATGTTGCCTTTATTAGAACTCAAATAGAATTAGTAGCTAATATTTTTGCGGAAAATGAAGTTGATGAGATTTGGATTACTTTTCCAGATCCACAAATAAAATATCAACGAACAAAACATAGAATGACAAATACATCATTCTTAAAAAGATATCACCACATTTTAAAAGAAGATGGTATTATGAACTTAAAAACCGATAGCGAGTTTATGCACGGTTACACTTTAGGTTTAATACATGGTGAAGGGCATGAAATTTTACATGCAAATCATAATGTTTACGTAAATGAAGGAGCGCCAGAAGAAGTAACTTCTACGCAAACTTTTTACGAAAAACAATATTTAGAAATAGGAAAAGCAATTACTTACATCCGTTTTAAGTTAAAGTATTAACTTTACTGAGTGAGTAAAAATCAAAACTTTTTCGAAAGAGTATACGAAGTGTCAAGGTTAATTCCATACGGAAGAGTAACCAGTTATGGCGCAATTGCAAGGTATTTAGGAGCAGCTCGATCTGCAAGAATGGTAGGTTGGGCAATGAATAATTCACATACCAAAGATGTTCCTGCACATCGAGTTGTAAATCGAATCGGTTTACTTACAGGAAAACAACATTTTGATGGAACAAACCTTATGCAACAACTATTAGAAAGTGAAGGAATAGTTGTTGTTGATAATAAAATACAAAATTTCGAAACTGTATTTTGGAATCCTATTGATGAGTTGTAAATACTAAAAACACTCATTTAACTATATATTACTAAAACAATTGCCTTTTTAACCTACTTATTTAGTTCAATTTAACTGTAATTAATATAAAACCGTTCAAAATTGATATCTCTTATCTTACTATAAATAAACACAATATAAACGCTTTATTTTCTGAAGGCTAAAATGTATCTTTGTACCTTAGAATCAATTAAATTGAATACTCTAATGAGTTTTAAAAAGCAAGATATTTACAAGGCGTTAGAAACTATAACGGCACCAGGAGAAGGTAAAAGTTTAGTTGAAAGCGAAAACATAAAAAACGTCGTTACTTTTGGTAAAGAAGTAATTGTTGATGTAACCATTTCAAACCCATCTTTACAAGCTAAAAAGAAGGTAGAAGTTGAAATAACCAAAGCAATTCATACAAATGTTGATGATAGTATCGATGTAAAAGTGAATGTAAAAGTTGAGGTTCCTCAAAAAGAAAATCCAAATCAAATTAAAGGAAAAGAAATTCCTAATATAAAAAACATCATAGCAATAGCTTCAGGAAAAGGAGGTGTAGGGAAATCTACTATTACTTCTAATATGGCAGTTTCTTTAGCTAAAATGGGCTTTAAAGTTGGTGTTTTAGATGCTGATGTTTACGGACCATCGCAACATTTAATGTTTGATGTAGAAAAAGAAAAGCCATTATCTGTAAAAGTAGATGGACGTTCTAAAATGAAACCTGTTGAAAATTATGGTGTAAAATTATTATCACTAGGATTTTTTACAGACCCAAATCAAGCTGTAATTTGGCGTGGACCAATGGCTTCAAAAGCATTAAATCAATTAATTTTTGATGCAGATTGGGGAGAATTAGATTTCTTATTAATCGACCTTCCTCCAGGAACAGGAGATATTCACTTATCAATAGTACAAGCCGTGCCTATTAGCGGAGCTGTAGTTGTAAGTACTCCTCAAAATATTGCCTTAGCAGATGCTAAAAAAGGAGTAGCAATGTTTCAACAAGAAAGTATAAACGTACCAGTTTTAGGTATTGTTGAAAACATGGCGTATTTTACACCTGCCGAATTACCAGATAATAAATATTATATCTTTGGTCAAGGCGGAGCTAAAAACTTAGCTGAAGATATTGAAACTAGCTTTTTAGGTGAAATACCATTAGTACAAAGTATTCGTGAAGCAGGAGACGTAGGTCATCCAGTTGCTTTACAAGAAAACACACCTTTAGAAAAAGCATTTACCGATGTAACTAAAGAAATGGTTGCACAACTATTAAAAAGAAATAACAATTTACCAGCTACTGAAGTAGTTCGTATAACTACAATGAGTGGTTGTAGCACAAAATAATCAAAGATTATGACAGCAACAGAAATAAGAGATAACGTAGAAAAAGCTTTAGAAGAAATTCGTCCATTTTTAATAAGCGATGGCGGAAATATTAAGCTTTTATCTATAGAAAAAAATATTGTAAAAGTTCAGTTAGAAGGTGCTTGTAGTGGATGTTCTGTAAATCAAATGACCTTAAAAAATGGTGTTGAAGCAACCATTAAAAAATATGTTCCAAGTATTGAAGAGGTAATAAACGTAGCTTAATAAACTTGTTTTAACTTTTTTTGGGCGTTCGGGCGTGCTTTCGCTACTCGCTTTTTTTAAATAGAAAAAATTTAAAAAAGAGCTCAAACAAACCTCTCAATCACTAACGCAACTAACAGACTTTAAAATAAAAACCTCACTATTTTTTTAAATAGTGAGGTTTAAAAAAATATATAACAAAATATACAATTTTAAAGGTATATAGTTTTAATCAAATTTAAAATGGAAACTCAAGATATAACTCTAAAAATAACTGACAGAGAAGGAGTACTACACGAAATTGTTGCACCAACAGATATGGCAATGAATTTAATGGAAGTTATTCGTTTATATGAATTAGCTCCTGAAGGTACAATTGGTGTTTGTGGAGGAATGGCAATGTGTGCATCTTGTCAATGTTATATAAAATCTGACCATGAATTACCTGAAATGGGTGACGATGAAGATGCAATGCTTGCAGAAGCTTTTGATGTAGAAGACAATAGTCGTTTAGGATGTCAATTACCAATAAAACCAGAAATGGATGGTTTAGAAATTGAATTAGCTCCTGAGAGCTAATTCAATAATTTTGAAAATTCATTTTCTAAAATTGAAAGCCAATCTGTAATTCTTTTTTGTGTAAGTTCTGGCTGATTATCTTCATCAATTGCCAATCCATAAAACAAATCATTATTATAAATGGCTTTCGATTCTGTAAAATCGTAACCATCTACTGACCAAAAACCAGTGATTTTTCCTCCATTTTTTAAAATAACTTCTGCCAACATTCCTACGCCATCAATAAAGTATTCACCATAACCATATTGATCTCCTAGCCCATAAATTGCAACTGTTTTATTGGTGAAATCGATAGTTTTAAATTCATCAAAATAACTTTCCCAATCACTTTGTAAATCGCCATCATACCAAGTTGAAAGTCCTAAAAGAAGAATATCAAATTGCTCAAAATCTGATTTTTTAACTTCAGATACTTCCATTACTTTTATATCGCTAAGATTCCAGTTATCTACAATAGAATTGGTGACTTCTTCTGTCATTCCAGTATCTGAACCATAAATTAAACCGATTGTTTTCATAGTTTATTTTTTAAGATTATTGTTTTATAAAAGTTGTTTTTCTCCATTCGTTTAAGTTTACAACTAAAAGAACACTTGCAATTGCTGTAAGTAGTAAGACTAGTATTTTTGATAATTCATCAGGATGCCCTATTATTTCTTCAATTACATGATAACAATTAAAAATTGCAACAATGATTCCCCATATTAAGGATGTTATTTTAAACCATTTTTTTGATAATTGAATTGTTAATAAAGCGAATAAAAAAGCAGTACCTTCCATTAAAATACGCCATTGATGTGCCCAAAATGGCGTTTCGCCAGTTGATCCATCAATAAAAACAGTTTGATTAAAAAATACGGTTGCTAATCCGTAAATATGATGAAAAATATATCCGAAGATAATTAACATCCAAAGGCTAATAATTTTTGTTTTCATAGGTATTGTATCGTTTTTAAGTATGGTTTTTTTTGGAATGATTACTCTTTTCTTTCGTTTTTTCTTTCTGCTATGTAACCATAACATTGTTCCTGTTACAGGAAGTGAAGCGCCTATTAAACCTGCTAAAAAAACAAGAATTTTTCCACTGATACCTAAAATACTTCCTGTATGAATATCGTAGTATAAAGAATGTAGTTTTTCTCCTGCGTTTTTTTCTTTATCAAGTTTACTTTTGATTAAATCGCCTGTGTTAGGATGTATGTAATAGTGATCAGAACTACCGTAACTATCATCGTTAGGATAGGCAGTTATTTTAAGAGGAATTGTATCATGCTGTGGTAAATAATAAATAAATAGATTTCTGTTTTTTTGATTTTTATTTAATTGATTTTTAGCATTGATTAATGAGGTTTTCAAAAATTTAGTACTATCGATACTAATTTTTTCTTTTTCTTTTTTACTTTCAAAAGTAACTAAGGTATATAGTGCGTCATCTACCCAAGTAAAAGACCAAGCAACGCCTGTAATTGCTAATATCAATAAAATAGAAGCGCCATAAAAGCCTAAAACATTATGTGAATCAAAAACTACCTTTTGTTTTTTTGCGTTTGTTTTTATCGAAAATTTAGATTTCCTTCCTTTTTTAGTCTTAAAAACTTTGCTGTTTTTTGGAAACCATAAAATCAACCCTGTAATTAAAGAAATAATAAACAACATTACAGACCAACCTATTATTTGAGCCCCTAATTGACCAAGTAATAAATTTTGATGTATGTATAATACGATTATAAAAAAATCACTATTTAGGTTTTTTTCTTTCAGTAATTTTCCTGTATACGGGTTTATGTAGCTGAAATAATAACCACCTTCTTTTTTGGAAAGAAGAATGGTACTTCTATCGGTTTCAGTAAAATCATATATTCTAAGAACATCGTTATCTGATTGCTCTTTATAAATTGTAAGTATGTTGTTTAACGGTTTTTTCTGTAGATTTTCAGCCGTATTTTTAACGGTATAATAAGGATACGCTGCTAACCGAATTTCTTTTTGAAAAGCATAAATACAGCCTGTAATACAAACTATAAAAATAATTAAACCTGATGATAAGGCTATCCATAAATGGATTTTTCGAATGGTATTTTTAAAATTAAATTTTTTCAATTTCATTTGTTTTAAAGACAAAACTCTGATTTTACATCAGAGTTTTGCTGTATTTAAAAAACTAATAATTCAAATAGAATACAACACACAATAAAAAAGTTGGGGGACTTTATTATTTTTATAAAAACAGTATTTTTTTTTGAATACTATTCTTTTTTCTTATTAAGATTAAATAGTAATAGGTGTCGACAAAAGTATTTACAAAAAATGGAATACAAAAGTTATTTAGAATAATTTTAAATAAAAAAAATAGAAATAAAACAACTATTATATATTTCGGTTTATTTAGAATTAAAACAAATAGATGTAAAAGTATGATTATCGTATTATAATGATTGTTCTGTTATTAATTAATCACCTTAATGTTGTTTTTTATTAGTTTAGTTAAATTTTTTTAAAAAAACAGAAAACAATACTACCTAAGAAAAATATTATTTTACTTTTGTAGTTATGTTTATTGAATCTAAATAAGTCTTTAATTGCAATGAGATATATAATAATATTGGTCATCTATTTTTTACAAATAATAACATTAAGTGCTCAAAATGATAAAATATCAGGTTGTGTATACAATGAATTTAAAGAACAGCTAGTAAATGCACATGTAACTATTTTAGAGAATAATAAAACTATTGTTACAGATACTAAAGGCTGTTTTTACTTTTCAGAAGTGAGATTAAATAATTTCACATTAAAAATACAATATGTAGGATATAAGCCTTTTTATAAAAAAATTACAAGTACTTCTAAAAAAACAAAGCTCTCTTTTTATCTAGAAGAAAACGATAGTACTTTAGATGAAGTTGTAATTCAAGGAAAATCTAAAGCAGAAAAAATAAGAGATAAAGCCTATGCTGTAAATGTTATAGAAACCGAAGTTTTTAAAAATACAGCAACAAATATCAGTCAGGTTTTAAACAAAGTACCTGGTATTATTATTAGAGAAGAAGGAGGTTTAGGATCAGATTTTAATCTGTCTTTAAATGGATTTTCAGGAAAGCAAATAAAAATATTTATAGACGGTATTCCGATGAGTTATTTCGGAAAATCATTAACATTAAATAATTTTCCGTCTAACATTATAGCATCAATAGAAGTTTATAAAGGAGTAGTTCCTATTTATTTATCTTCAGATGCTTTGGGAGGCGCTATTAATATTATTACAAAAAAAGGAGTAAATAATTATTTAGATGTATCTTATTCTTTGGGCTCATTTAATACACATAAAGCTGCTGTTAATACTCAGTATTACGATAAAAATAGTGGGTTCACAGCACGATTAAAATCATTTTATAATTATTCAGATAACGATTATGCAATAGATATAATTGTACCAGGCGAAGGAGGTAAAATAACAGATGAAACGACTAATGTAAAAAGGTTTCATAATGCATACACTTCAAAAATGGGGCAATTAGAAGCAGGGATTACCAATAAAAAATATGCCGATGAATTATTAGTTGGTATTTTATTTTCTGATAATTATAAAGAAATACAACACGCAAGGTTTCCTCTGAAAATGATCAAACCTTTTGGAGAAGTTTTTGAAAAAAATAAAAGTAGAATCAGTACTTTAAAATATGCCAAAAAAGGTGTTTTTAAAAACTTAGATGTTCGTTCTTTTATAGCTCTTGTAGATAACGAACGCAGATATGAAGATAAAAGTAATCATAGATATTTTTGGAATGGTGAAATTGAATACGATGACCATTTATCCACAGGAGAGCAAAGTAGTAGAAAAACCGAATTAACCTTATCACAAGAAAATATATTATTAAATTTTAATTTACAATATCACCTTCCAAAACAGCAAATTATTGCGGTAAATTTTTCTTCGGATAATTTTAAAATGGAAGGGAATGACCCTTTACACACTAGAAACAATACGCAATTTGGTGAACCAAGTACAGTTGATAAAAAAGTAGCAGGATTGTCTTATTCATTTAATCTTATTGATAAAAAATTAAAAGGAATTGCATTCGGAAAAAGATATAATTACAGCATCAATTCTTTAACGACTAATTATTCAGGAACTACAAAAGAAAAGAAAAATATTTTATCTAATTACACAGGGTATGGAGGTGCGTTAACTTATTTATTTACAAAAAATACACAAGTAAAAACTTCTTTTGAAAATGCAATTCGTTTTCCTGAAAACTCAGAAATTTTAGGAAATGGAATGGCAATTTTAACCAATATTGATTTAAAACCTGAAACAAGTACGAACATTAATATTGGTTTTAGAACAAATCAATATTTAAGCGATAAACATAAAATTCATTTTGAAACCAATACTTTTTTAAGAAGCTCTAAAAACTTTATCTATTTACGTCCAGAGTTGGTTTTTCAAGTAAACGATAATTTAGATAAAGTACTAACAAAAGGTATAGAAGGAGCGCTTGAATATACTTTTAATGATGCGTATAGTATTGGAGTAAATGCTACTTATTTAGATATTCGAGATAAAAGTAAATATGTAAAAAATAGCACACAACCTAATCCATATTTAAATTCTAGAATACCCAACGTACCTTATTTATTTGGAAATATAAAATTAAATTATAACACCAAAAATTTATTTAGAAAGGATGATATGTTTTCTATAAGCTCTTTTCAAAATTATGTACATGGCTATTCGTTATTTTTTGCTAAAATCGGAAATAGAGATAGAAAATTAATTAAAAATCAATTTACACAAAATATTGAAGCTATTTATTCTCTTCAAAATGGAACTTACAATATTTCGGTAGCGGCTAATAATATTTTTGATGCTAAAGTTACCGATAATTACAATCTTCAAAAACCAGGACAAAACTTCAGCTTAAAGTTAAGATACTACTTATCAAATTAAATCAATACTATAAATTAAAAACAATTATGAAACAATCAATTTTATCAATAGGTTTATTATTTACAATGAGTTTTTTTATCTCTTGTAATGATGATTCGCCAATACAACTAAATAGTACTTCAAACTTAGTAGTTGCTGTTGAAACGACAGGAGAATCTCCTACGGATGTAGTTTTAGGTATCGATAATTTTATAAATTCTGAAATATCACCAATAGGAAAAGGTATTCAGCAAGATGGAAAAAGAAGTTACTATTTTTTAAATGAAACACTTATCAGTTCAGGATATAAAGCTACAAACTGTATAGGTTACAATATTCAAAATGGAGAACTTACTAAAAAAGGGGAATTTGCTTTTCCAGTATCTTTTGATTTATTAGGAAAAGGAGACAACAAAACCATGATTGCCGTAGAAAGTCCTAGAGCTGGTTTTGAAAATAAAACTATCTTTTTAGTAGATACTGATGAAATGGTAATTACTAAAACATTAAAAACAAAAATAGATGAAAGAACTGAGGAAGGTTTAATGTCTTGGCCTACAGGTACTGTTGTAAAAGGAGGTAAGTTATTTTTATCATATTATTTAACTAGTTCTGATGGAAAATGGAAAACACCAAATTCCAATGAAGCAAGAATTGCAATATATAGTTACCCTGAGTTAAAATTCGAAAAATTAATAAAAGATACTAGAGGTTCTGATATTGGTTTTTACGGAAATTATAATGGGTTAGTAAAAGATGAAAATAATAATATTTATACTGCATCTACTTCTTCTTTAGCTTGTGGATTTGAACCTGCTCCAACAAATAAATCAGCAATTTTAAGAATTAAAAGCGGTGCTACTGATTTTGATACCGATTATTATTTCGATTTTGAAGCTGCTTCAGGAGGAAATAAAATCAACTTTTTACATTATGTAGGAAACAACAAGGCTATTGTAAGAATGATTACAGATGATTCTGTAAAATGGAGTGCATTTGCTCCTACATCAGAAAATCCTAATTGTAAAATTGCGGTGGTAGATTTAATTGCCAAAACGGTAACAGAAGTTACAGATATTCCATTACACGGAGGTCAGTGGGCTACTCCTGCATTAAATAGCAATGGAAAAGTATATATGAATGTAAGTGATAATAATGGTGCTTACATTTATGAAATTGACGTAAATACAGCAACTGCTAAAAAAAGCCAAAAAGTTGAAGCTGCTGTTGTAAAAGGAATTTTTGATTTAAATTAATCAGTATTTTTTATTTTAAATTTGTAAAAGTCGTCTTGAAACATAATGTTTTAAGACGGCTTTTTGTCTTTAAATTGTTTTTTTTATTTGTTATATTTGTAAGGAGGCAATAAAAAACAGATAAATATGCATTATTGGCAAGGTCTTTTACCACATTTAAAATATATGATAAAACGCAAACCTGAATAACTGTTTTGTGTAGTAATTAAAGAGCTTAAAATATTTTTAGTTTCATTTTAATTAAATCATTTCAAATGCCATTTTATCATAAATTAGGAAAAATACCACCAAAACGCCACACGCAATTTCGCAAAGAAGACGGAACTTTGTATTACGAACAATTATTTGGAACTATTGGTTTTGACGGAATGTCGACCAATTCATACCATGAGCACAGACCAACTATGGTCAAAGAAATTCGCAAACAATACTCTGTAAAGCCTAAAATAGCCAAGGCAAATAATATTCAATCGTATCGCTTTCGCGGATTTCAAGTACCGCCAGAAAATGATTATCTAGAAAGTAGAAAAATCGTTTTAACAAATGCTGATTGTAACATCATTTTATCAGCTCCAAAAACATCAACAAAAGAATATTTTTATAAAAATACCGATGCCGATGAGGTAATTTTTATTCATAAAGGAACAGGGAAATTACGCACCATGTTAGGGAATATCAATTTTAAATATGGCGATTATTTAGTAATTCCAAGAGGTATTATTTACAAACTAGATTTTGATGATGAAAATAACAGACTTTTTATTGTCGAATCGTATTCGCCAGTTTACACACCTAAACGATACAGAAATCATTTTGGACAATTATTAGAACACGCACCATTTTGTGAACGAGATTTAAGAAGACCAGAAGAATTAGAAACCTATAATGAGTTAGGCGATTTCTTAATCAAAGTAAAAAAACAAGGCGAAATTATAGAAATGATTTACGCTTCACATCCTTTTGATGTGGTTGGTTACGACGGTTATAATTTTCCGTATGCTTTTTCAATTCACGATTTTGAGCCTATCACTGGACGTATTCATCAACCGCCGCCAGTGCATCAAACTTTTGAAACCAATGCCTTTGTAATTTGCAGTTTCGTGCCTCGTTTGTACGATTATCATCCAAACGCAATTCCTGCGCCTTACAATCATAGTAATATCGATTCTGATGAGGTTTTGTATTATGTTGATGGCGATTTTATGAGCAGAAACGACATCGACCAAGGGCATATATCACTGCATCCCGCAGGTATTCCTCACGGACCACATCCAGGTGCAACCGAAAGAAGTATCGGACATACAGAAACCGAAGAATTAGCCGTTATGGTTGATACTTTTAAACCTTTGAAAATTACCGAAGAAGCCATGAAAATTGCCGATGAAAATTATTATAAATCGTGGTTAGAATAATAAAACTAGATTTATTAAAATAATTATTAGAAGCTAATCCTGCTTTCACTACTCGCTTTTTTTTGAAGAAAAATCAAAAAAAGAGCTCAAACAAACCGTTCAATCAGGGCTAAACTCATTTACGAAGTTTAGTACTAATTTAATAATTTATCATTTATAGAAAAATAGGCATCTATAAAAAAACAAAGATTTTACAGATTTTAAAAACCTGTGAAGTCTATAAAAACATAACGCATGAGTAAAAAAGAAGTAACATCAGTAAACTACGGTTTAGAAAAAATATTTGAAGGAGCACAAGATTTTTTACCACTTTTAGGAACAGATTACGTAGAGTTTTATGTTGGAAATGCAAAACAAGCGGCACATTTTTATAAAACAGCTTTTGGTTTTCAGTCACACGCCTATAAAGGTTTAGAAACAGGTTCGAAAGATTCTGTAAGTTATGTATTAAAACAAGATAAGATTCGTTTAATATTAACATCACCATTAAATAGTAAATCACCAATAAATGACCATATTG
This sequence comes from Tenacibaculum pacificus, assembly GCF_027941775.1. NCBI lineage: Bacteria > Pseudomonadati > Bacteroidota > Flavobacteriia > Flavobacteriales > Flavobacteriaceae > Tenacibaculum > Tenacibaculum pacificus. The sequence continues at coordinate 146,441 of NZ_CP115917.1, forward strand.
TAAAACATGGCGATGGTGTAAAAATTATAGCACTTTGGGTTGATGATGCAAGAAAATCGTATAAAGAAACTATCAAAAGAGGAGCAAAATCATATTTAGAGCCAACTATCGAAAAAGATGAACACGGAGAAGTAATTCGTGCAGGTATTTACACTTATGGTGAAACAGTTCATATATTTGTAGAAAGAAAAAATTATAAAGGCGTATTTTTGCCAGGATTTACAGAATGGAAGTCAGATTACAATCCGCCAAGCGCAGGTTTAAAATATATTGACCACATGGTTGGTAATGTTGGTTGGAATCAAATGGATATCTGGGTAAAATGGTACGAAGACGTTATGGGATTTGTAAATTTTTTATCATTTGATGATAAGCAAATTCATACCGAATATTCTGCTTTAATGAGTAAAGTAATGAGTAACGGAAATGGGCGAATTAAATTTCCTATTAACGAACCAGCAAAAGCAGCAAAACGTTCACAAATTGAAGAGTATTTAGATTTTTACGAAGGTGAAGGCGTACAACACATTGCAGTTGCTACCGATGATATTATTAAAACAGTATCACAATTAAAAGCAAACGGAATAGAATTTTTACCACCGCCACCACAAGCATATTATGATGGAATTCCTGAGCGTTTAGGGGAACATATGAGTATGATGAAAGAAGATATTTCTAAGTTACAAGAATTATCAATAATGATTGATGCAGATGAAGAAGGCTATTTATTACAAATTTTTACAAAGCCTGTTGAAGACCGTCCGACCTTATTTTTTGAAATAATTCAACGAATGGGAGCTCGTGGTTTTGGAGCAGGAAATTTTAAAGCCTTATTTGAATCAATAGAAAGAGAACAATCAAAAAGAGGAACTTTATAATTATAAATAGTAATTATAAGAAAAATAAATCACCATTTTAATAAGTACTTGCACTTATTAAAATGGTGATTTTAATAATAATTTTTATATAAAATATAAAAATGGATAAAGAAGCGCTTTTAATAGCAATAGAAAATAAGTATAAAAAATTAGATGTTCCGTTAGAAACAATGCTAGAAGGTTTACTTCATAGCAAGCCTATTACTTATTGGGATTATATTCAAACGGATGCCTTATTAGCATTACAAACTCCTAGAACAACAGAAAAAGATGAAATGGTTTTTATCACAGATCATCAAGTAAATGAATTGTTGTTTAAAATGATTTTATGGGAACTTAATCAAATATCAGAAGCTGAAGATGCAATTACTGCCGAAAAATTTTCGAAACATTTAATGCGTGTTAGTAATTATTTTGACACGCTTTGCAATTCTTTTAACGTAATGCAAGATGGAATGGATATTGATCAATATTTGAAATTCCGAACTGCTTTAACACCTGCAAGTGGTTTTCAAAGTGTACAATATCGTCAAATAGAATTTGCATCAACAGAAATTATTAACTTGATAGATGCGCGTTATAGAGCTACTTTTGATGTAGATTCTTCGATTGAAAACACTTATAATCATTTGTATTGGCAAGCGGCAGGAGTAAACCATAAAACAGGAGAAAAATCAACTTTAATTAAATTATTTGAAAAAAAATATAAAAAAGAGTTTATCGATTCTATAGAAAATTATAAAAATTGTAATCTTTCTAAAAAATTTAAAGAATTACCTAAAGAAGTACAACAAAGTGATGAGTTGATAAAAGCAATGCGTCATTATGATTATACCGTAAATATAAAATGGGTGATGGCTCATTACGATGCAGCAGGAAAATATTTAGGTGGTGGCGATAAAGATTTAGAAGCAACAGGAGGAAGTAACTGGCGAAAATATATGCATCCAAAATATCAACGAAGAATATTTTTTCCTTACTTATGGAGCGAAGAAGAATTAAAAAACTGGGGTGTTTCTTAATATCAAAATAACAATAAAAAAAGACTGTTAGAATTTTAAATTCAAATAGTCTTTTTTTAGTTTGGAACAATAATTGTCTAACTATTTTCATAAGTTTGAATATTATGAAAAAACTACTATTTTTTATTTCCGTATTATTTTTGACCTCAATTACGTTTAGTCAACAAAAAGTAAAACCATTTAAAGATGGTGAGTGGCTTCAGTTTAAAATGAGTTATAGTGGTTTTTTAAAAGCTGGAAATGCTACTTTATCATTAAATGAAGAAAATTTAAAAGGAAAAAAAGTAGTGCATGCAACCGCTAAAGGTTGGACTACTGGTATGATTAAATGGTTTTTTGAAGTAAATGATAATTATCAATCTTATTTTGATAAACAATCAGGAAAACCTTATTTATTTAAAAGAAAAATAGACGAAGGTGGTCATAAAAAAAATAAACACATAACCTTTAATCAGGAACAAAATACAGCTCATGTTGAGGATTTTATCAAAAAAAAAGATACTGTAATTAGTGCTGCAAATGTGCAAGATATGATTTCTTCTTTCTATTTTTTGAGAAGTTATAATACTCAAAACATGGCAAAAGGAGAAGAGATAAAAATTGATATGTTTTTTGACAATCATACGTACCCTTTTAAATTGCGTTTTTTAGGGAATGAAACGATAAAAACGAAATTTGGAAAAGTTAAAACACAAAAATTTAGACCGATAGTAAAGGCAGGAAGAGTGTTTAAAGCGCAAGAAAGTGTTACGGTTTGGATTACTGCTGATCAAAATAAAATTCCAATGAAAGTAAAGGCTTCTTTATCAGTAGGTTCACTTCGTGCAGAGTTAGATGCTTATAAAGGATTAGCAAATCCGTTTGAGATTGTTTTTGATTAAACAGAATAAGTACTTTAGTTATTGCTAAAGTTCAATAATCAATAGTTTTTATTTGTACTTTTGCGAGTACACATATTTAAATTATCTTTTTTTGAAAAAATATATTCTTTTATTATTAGCTTTTTCTCTGTTTTTTTCTTGTAAAAAAGAAGATGAAAAAAAGGTGAAACTTCCTGTTAAAATATTAAAACCAAAATCAGTTTATGCCTATGGTTTTAATTTAGATAATTTTAAAATAATTAATGATACTATAAAAAAAGGAGAAAGTTTTGGTGTTATTTTAGATAGACATCATGTTATGTATCCTAAAATAAATCAAATAGCAACAACTATTAAAGATACTTTTGATGTTAGACGTATCCGTTCAGGTAAAAAATATACAGTTCTTACTTCAAAAGATTCTTTAGAAAAAGCACGTGTTTTTATTTATAAACATAATAAAGTAGATGCAACAATTATAAACTTTAATGATTCTATCATATCAGCTTATAAGGTTCAGAAAAAAATAACAACGATTGAAAAAGAAGTTACAGGTGAAATTTTATCAAACTTATCAGTAACAATGGATAGTTTAGGTTTAAAATCAACTTTAACAAACAAAGTTGCAGATATTTATGCTTGGACACTCGATTTTTATAGCTTACAAAAAGGAGATAGTTTTAAATTAATTTATGATGAAAAATTTATTAACGACACTACTTTTGTTGGTTATGGAGCTATAAAAGCAGCTGTTTTTAATCATAAAGGAGAAGATTTATATGCTTATAAGTTTGTTGGAGATTCTATTACTAAAATTCCTGAATTTTATAATGAAAAAGGAGATATGCTTCGTAGAGCATTTTTAAAATCACCTATTAAATTTCAATATAGAATATCATCACGTTATAATTTAAGAAGAAAAATTGCCCTTTATGGAAGAGTTCGTCCGCATAAAGGAACCGATTTTGCTGCAAAATATGGTACCCCAATAATGACAACCGCAAGCGGAACTGTTGTTGCTTCTGCAAGACGAGGTGGAAATGGAAATTATGTGAAAGTTCAGCATAATACTACTTATACAACACAGTATTTACATATGAAAAAAAGAAAGGTAAAAGTAGGTGATTATGTAAAACAAGGTGACATAATAGGTTGGGTAGGTATGACAGGAAATACCAGTGGACCTCATGTTTGTTATCGTTTCTGGAAAAATGGTAAACAAGTAGATCCGTTTAAACAAAAATTACCTACAGCTGAACCTTTAGACCCTAAAATTAAACCAAAATATTTTGAGTTTATAAAGCCATTAAAAAGAAAATTAGATGTCATAACTTTATCTGAAAAAGATACAGTTTATAATTCTTCCAATTAAAAAAATTAGCTACACATTAATTATGCCTTTACAAAACATTAATCCGACTCAAACCGAAGCTTGGAGTAAATTAACAAATCATTTTAATGAAGCTAAACTGTATGAATTTAAAGAACTTTTTCTTAAAGATAAAAATAGAAAAGAACGATTTTCTATTTCTTTAGATGAATTAGTTGTTGATTATTCTAAAAATCATATAACTCAAGAAACAATTGATTTATTGATTTCTTTAGCAGAAGAATCAAAATTAAAAGATGCTATTGATAAATATTTTTCAGGAGACAAAATTAATGTAACTGAAGAAAGATCTGTATTACATACAGCTTTAAGGAGTAATTCCACTACAGCTGTTTTAGTTGATGGAGAAAATATAAAACCGAAGATACAAGCTACACTAAGAAAAATGGAAAACTTTAGTAATAAGGTTATTTCTGGTCAATGGAAAGGGTATACGGGAAAAGCAATTACTGATATTGTTAATATAGGTGTAGGAGGGTCTGATTTAGGACCGAGTATGGTGGTAGAAGGGTTACAGTTTTATCGAAATAAACTAAACTCACACTTTGTTTCAAATGTAGATGGAGATCATGTGTTTGAAGTTTTAAAAAAACTTAATCCAGAAACTACTTTATTTGTAATTGTCTCAAAATCTTTTATGACTGATGAAACTATTACAAATTCAAATACTATTAGAAACTGGTTTTTAAAATCGGGAAGAGTTACTGATGTATCTAAACATTTTGTAGCGGTATCATCTAATATTGAAGAAGCAATAGATTTTGGAATTAATGAAGAGAATATTTTTCCAATGTGGGACTGGGTTGGAGGTAGATTTTCATTATGGTCAGCAGTAGGACTTTCTATTAGTTTATCTATCGGATATGATAATTTTAAAGAATTATTAAATGGAGCAGAAAAGATTGATGAGCATTTTAAAACTACTGATTTTGATAAAAATATCCCTGTAATATTAGCTTTATTGGGTATTTGGTCTAATAATTTTTTTAAATCAGAAACTGAAGTAATTTTACCTTATAGTCAATATTTATATAAATTACCAGCTTATTTGCAACAGGCAATTATGGAGAGTAATGGAAAAAGTGTTGATAGAAATGGTCAAGAAATTAGTTATCAAACAGGTGGTGTTATTTGGGGAGGTACTGGTACTGATATTCAACATGCTTTTATGCAGTTATTACATCAAGGAACAAAACGAATACCTGCAGATTTTATCGGTTTTGAAGAATCTTTACATGGTTTAATAGATCAACATAAAAAATTAATGGCTAATTATTATGCTCAAATGGATGCCTTAGCTTATGGTAAGACAAAACAAGAAATACATTTAGAGTTAAAAGTAGCAAATAAATTAGATAAAATAAATCAATTATTGCCTTATAAAATATTTGAGGGTAATCGACCAAGTAATTCTCTTCTCTTTAAAAAATTAACGCCAAAATCGTTAGGAATGCTTATTGCAACCTATGAACATAAAATTTTTACACAAGGTGTTATTTGGAATATTTATTCATATGATCAGTTTGGAGTAGAGTTAGGTAAAGAACTAGCAAAAAAAATGTTAATTAATTAGATAAAATATTTTTTAAAAAACAGATTTATTTCTTTTTTTTAGTTAAGTCATTGTTAAAAAAGTTAACACTAAGTTAATATTTATAAAGTGTAAAAGGAACACCTTTGTACTTGCATTTAATAACAATTTAGATTTAAAATGAAGAAAATTAAAAATGTTTTATTAGTGGTAATGTTCTTTGTAGCAGCTACAGTTTTAGGACAAACAAAACTTACTGGAAAAGTAATTGACGAAACAGGTGAACCATTACCTGGAGCTAGTGTTGTAGTTAAAAAAACTACAAACGGAACTGCAACTGATTTTGACGGGAAATTTCAGTTAAATACAAAATCAAATTCAGGTGTTATTATTGTGTCTTTTATAGGATATGTTAATAAAGAATTGGCTTACACGGCTTCAAAAAGTAATGTAGGAACTATTCAATTAGCTCCTTCAAATGTTTTAGATGAAATTGTAATTATTGGTAAAGGAGTTATTGACTTAGCTGGAGGTAGAAAAACACCAGTTGCAGTTTCTACAATTAAAGCTGCTGAGATTCAAAAAAAGATAGGAACTCAAGATATTACGATGACTTTAGTGAATACACCTTCTGTATATGTTGCTGGACAAACTGGAGGTTTTGGAGATTCAAGAATTGCGGTAAGAGGTTTTGGACAAGATAATACTGCATACTTATTAAATGGACAACCAATTAATGGTATGGAAGATGGTAAAATGTATTGGTCGAATTGGTCAGGAATTAACGATATTGCAGAAGCAGTACAGATTCAAAGAGGTTTAGGAGCTTCTAAATTAGCTATTTCTTCTGTTGGAGGTACAACAAATTTTGTTATTAAAACAACAGGTAAAAAAGAAGGTGGTTATGTTTCTGGTGCAATTGCAAATAATCAGTACTATAAAACTACAGCTTTTTATAATTCAGGAGTAAATGATAAAGGGTTTGCAGCTTCAGTAATGTTATCTCATTGGCAAGGTGATGGTTATATGGATGGAAATAAAGGAGAAGGACAAACTTATTTTATTTCTTTTGGATACAAACCAAATGAAAAACATAATTTCAACTTCTTATTAACAGGAGCTCCACAACAACATGATCAAGCTTTCAGTGAAAAAATTGAAACATATTTAGAAAAAGGTACAAGATATAATAGTAATTGGGGTACTTATAAAGGAGAATATAAAACTGAAAGAAGAAATTTTTATCATAAACCTATTGCTAATATTAACTGGGATTTTAATATTAATGAAACATCAAACTTATCTACAGTACTTTATGCTTCTTGGGGACGTGGTGGTGGAACAGGAGGTAGAGGTAAGAAAATAAAAACTGATTCTGGAAATGTTGATTATGACGCTATTTATGCTAAAAATGCAACAGCTTTAAATGGAGCAGGAGGACTTTATGCTGCCGGAAATGGTTATGCTACCAGAGCTAGTATGAATATGCATGATTGGTATGGTATGGTATCTAATTTTGAAAAAGAACTTTCAGATAACTTAACATTCAATTTTGGAGTAGATTTAAGAACTTACCACGGAAAACACTATAGAACTATTGCCGATTTTCAATGGTTTAAAATCTTGGCAAGAAAATATTCAATTATTAGACCATACAATAGAAGGACATCCTAAAGTGGGGTCTTACGGAGATTATAAAAATGTAATAGTTACAGAATCTTATGCTGTAAATCCTTACAAAGCTTTATTTAATTCTTATGATAAAAAACAAAGAATGGCTTGGGATTACGATGAAACTATTTCATATATGGGAGCATTTACTCAATTAGAATACGCAACAGATAAATTTTCTGCATTTTTTCAAGGAGCAATTTCTAATCAATATCACGACAGAACAGATTACTATCAGTATGCTGATCAATCATTAGTTGATGGAACTTCTCCACAAGCTACAGGTGATTTACCAAGTAACATAACAACTGATGGTACAAAAGCTGAAAGTGTCGAAAATTTAGGGTACAACGTAAAAGGTGGATTAAGTTACACAATTAATGATGCAAATAAAGTATACGTAAACTCAGGATATTATTCAAGACAACCATATCATGATAATATTTATTTAAATTATTCAAATTACGTAAACTCTGCAACAGAAAATGAAAAAATATTAGGTATCGAAGCAGGTTATGCATATAGTTCTTCTAATTTTTCAGCAAATTTTAACTTATATAGAACTTCATGGAAAGATAGAGTAACTTCTGCAAGTAAAATTGTTGAAGATGTTTTACAACTTACAACAAATTATGGAGTAGAACAATTACATCAAGGGGTTGAAGTTGATTTTACATATAAGCCAATTGAAGATTTAAAAGTTAAAGGATTCGGTTCTTATGGAGATTGGAGATATAAAGGAAAAGGATTGACACAGGTTGTTGATGAGGATCAAAATTTAATTGATACAGGAGAGGTTGATTATGATGGAGGAGAAGTAGGCGATGCTGCTCAAACAACTCTTGGATTAGGTTTAGATTATAGAATCACTGAAAATTTATCAGTTGATACTGATTACCGTTATTATGATAGATTGTATGCTAATGTAGGAGCTCAAAAAGAAAACTTACAATTACCTTCTTATGGTTTACTTGATTTAGGTATATCTTATCATTTACCTTTAGCAACCGAAACTCAAAGTATTGATTTTCGTTTTAATGTAAATAATGTTTTAGATACAGAATACCTTTCTGAATTACAGTCAAGTATTAAGGCAGATGATTTGATTGATTCAGATGATGCTTCTAAAGGAACTTATAGATCAAATAACATGTTACATAACGGAATTGCTACAGCAAATAAAGGTTTCTTCGGATATGGTACAACTTGGAACTTTAGTCTTAAATATAATTTCTAATAATTAGTTTTTTATTAAATATTATTAGATAATAAAATTTTTAAAACCACCTCAATTGAGGTGGTTTTTTTATGCATAAAATTCACTAAATTTGTCATCAACAAAAACTAACACAAACACATCATGATTAAAACATTACACTCTTATTGGGCATATATAGTCGTAGCCGTATTGGTTTTTACGGTAATAAATGCAATTGTAGGATTAGTTCAGAAAAAAGAATTTACACACAAAGAGTTTCGTTTAGGCTTATTTAGTTTAATAACAACTCATATTCAATTATTACTAGGTTTTTTAGTATACTTTGTTGGAGGTTTTCAAAAAGGATTAGGAGATATGAAAGATTCTAGCGTAAGATTACTTGCTTTAGAGCATCCATTAATGATGATTATTGCTATTGTATTAATCACCATCGGATGGTCAAAACATAAGAAACAAGTAAAAAGTGAAACCAAATTTAAAACCTTTGCTATTTTTTACGGAGCAGCATTAGTACTAATATTATCAAGAATTCCTTGGAGCAATTGGTTTTAATTGAAAAATATACTCCCGCTATCGCGGGATTTTTTATTTTTGCAAACATTAAATTATAATAATGAAGCTTTTAAGTTATATCATCTCATCTATATTTGCGGTAGTTTTCTTTTCACTACTATTAATATTTCATCCTATACAATGGTTAGGACTGAAATTTTTTGGTCAAAAAGGACATCAGAATGTTGTAAATATTATGAATTGGTTTTTAATTCAATCATTATTAATTTTAGGAGTTCGTGTTCAAGTAGAGAACGAGCAAAATTTACCAGAAAATACTAGTTTAATATTTGTATCAAATCATCAAAGTACTTTTGATATATCTCCTATTATTTGGCATTTTAGAAAATACAATCCTAAATTTGTATCTAAAAAAGAATTAGGAAAAGGTATCCCAAGTATTTCATTCAACTTAAGACACGGAGGAGCTGCTTTAATTGATAGAAAAGATGCAAGACAAGCATTAACTGAATTGGCTAGTTTTTCAAAAAGAATAGAAAAAAATAATTGGTCTGCTGCTATTTTTCCTGAAGGAACAAGAAGTAAAACAGGAGTGCCAAAATCATTTTCACCAAATGGTTTAAAAATGATTACAAAATACAATCCTGAAGCATATGTTGTTCCGTTAACAATTAACAATTCAATGGAAAGTATTTAAATACGGGAAATTCCCATTAGGATTAGGAAGTCCTATAAAAATTATAACACACAAGCCAATAAAAGTAGATAGTTTACCGTTTAATGAGTTGATAGCTAGTGTGGAAAGTACTATTAAAGAATCAATTTTATAATCACTTATAAAATATAATTATATATTTATGTCAATACAAAATATCCGAAAGGAAGTTATGAAAACGCTCGAAAAGAACATCGATATTTTCGTAGATAAGTTTTTAATCCCTGCTGAAAAAATTTGGCAACCAACTGATTTTTTACCAAATTCACAACAAGATACTTTTATTTCTGAAGTAGAAGAAATCAGAGAATTATCAAAAGAATTAGATGATGATTTTTGGGTTGTATTAGTAGGAGATACTATTACTGAAGAAGCTTTACCAACTTATGAATCTTGGTTATTAGATTTAGACGGAGTTACACAACACCCTGACAATGGCTGGGCAAAATGGATTCGTGCTTGGACGGCAGAAGAAAATCGTCATGGAGATGTTTTAAATAAATATTTATATCTTTCAGGAAGAGTAAATATGCGTGAGGTAGAAATTACAACACAACATTTAATTACTGATGGATTTGATATTGGTACAGCTAGTGACCCATATAAAAACTTTGTATATACAAGTTTTCAAGAATTAGCAACTTATATTTCACACTTAAATGTTGCTAAAATAGCAAAGAAACACGGGCATAAATCTTTAGCAAAAATGTCTAGAATTATTGCTGGAGATGAAATGCGTCATCATTTAGCATATACCGAGTTTGTAAAACAAATTTTTGCTATTGACCCTAGTGAGATGATGTTAGCTTTTCAACACATGATGAAACATAAAATTGTAATGCCTGCATATCATTTAAGACATTCTTTTGAAGCAAAAGGAAGTTTATTTGATGATTTTTCGACAGTAGCGCAAAGAGTAGGTGTATATACTGGTTTTGATTATGTAGATATTCTTAAGAAATTAAACGAAGCTTGGGAAATCGATAAAATTACAGGTTTAACACCTGAAGCAGAAAAAGCTCGTGATTATTTAATGAAATTACCAGCTAGAATGTATCGAATTACAGAACGTATTACAGTTCCTGATACAAAGTTCGAATTTAAATGGATGATTCCAGCATAAATAAAAAACAATTAAAAAAGCAACCTTAGGGTTGCTTTTTTATTAAAAATTAGTTAAAAACAATAGTATCTTTATCATTTAAAAATCCAAATTTACTACGGATTTTATTTTGTTCTTCTTTATTTAATTCGATGTGTAAAGATATTTCTTTACTGTTATTATTTTTATCGATACAGTTTCCAAGCATATCATAACAAACAGAATTTCCATTATATTCATGTCCATTGGCATCAATTCCAATTCTATTTACACCAATTGTAAAACTTATATTTTCAATTGCACGAGCTTTTAATAAAGTATCCCAAGCGTCAATTCTTGAAGTTGGCCAACTTGCTACGTATAGTAATAAATCGTAATTTTCGGTGTTTCTTGCCCATGCAGGAAAACGCAAATCATAACAAATTAACAGACAAATTTTCCAATCTTTGTAATTAACAATATTTTTTTTAGTTCCAGCGGTAAATATTTTCTGCTCGCCAGCAAGGGTAAATAAGTGTTTTTTATCATAAAAATCAATCTTACCTGAAGGATGTACAAATAATAATCTGTTAAAATAAAGTTCATTTTCTTTGATAATAATACTTCCTGTAATGGCGCATTTTTTTCTTTTGATATTTTTTGCATCCAAATAATGGTATCACCATTCATGGTTTCAGCTAATGAATTTGGATTCATAGTAAAACCAGTTGTAAACATTTCAGGCAAAATAATTAGGTCTATATCCGAAGAAAGTTTATTTATTTTTTCTTGAAAATTTTTTCTGTTTTCTTTCGGATTTTCCCATACAATATCAGATTGTACAAGTACTGTTTTAAGTTTATTATGAGTATGCATTATTCAAAAAATGAAGTGGTTATTCTTATCAAAAATAAGATAAAATTTGTACTTTGGGTTGATTAAAAAAAAAGCTATGAATTCGTTTATTTCTGAAACTTTAAACACAATTTTAGAAACCACTAAATCATTTGAAGATGTTGTATTTATTCTTCCATCTCAAAGAGCAGGAGTGTTTGTAAAACAAACATTTAAAGATAAAATTTTTGCAGGTTTTTTGCCTGAAGTCATTAATATTGGCGATTTAGTTGAAGATATTTCTGAAATTACCAAAGTAGATTCTGTGCAATTATTATTTCATTTTTATACAATTTATAAAGATGTAGAAGAAAATCCGGTTTCTTTTGATATATTTTCTACATGGGCTTTTACGGTTTTAACTGATTTTAATGAGATTGACCAACATTTAATTGATCCGACTAAAATTTTCGTGTATTTACGAGATATTCATCGATTAGAAAAATGGTCAGTAAAGGGAGAGTTTAAAGAAACCGAATTGATAAAAGATCATTTTTCTTTTATAGAAAGATTAGAGAAATTTTACACAGTTTTTTATAAGTTTTTACTTGAAAATGAAATTGGTTATCAAGGTGTTTTATATCGAGAAGCAACCAAAAAAGTAACGAGTTTTCTTAAGAAAAATGAACATAAAAAATATTTTTTCATCGGATTTAATGCCTTAAATACTGCCGAAGAATTTTTATTTAAAGCTTTTTTATCCGAAGGAAATAGCAAAGTATATTGGGATGTGGATAAATCATTTTATCAAACAAATCATCAAGCTGGTAGTTTTCTTAGAAAATATAAAAAAGCATGGAAATATTATGAAAAAAACTCAATTGAAACGATAAAAAACTATTTTTCTGAATCTAAAAATATTCAAGTAATAGGTGCATCTAAAAATATAACACAAGTAAAACATGCAGGTGAAATTTTAGCAAAATTATCAAGTCATAACAATACAGCTTTGGTTTTGGCTGATGAAACTTTATTACCGATTACCCTAAATTCACTGCCAGAAAGCGTGAAAGCAATCAATATTACTATGGGATATCCGTTAAAAGATATTCCTACAACTACTTTAATTTTCGCTATTTTTCAGTTGTTTAATAATCAAGAAAAATTACAAAAACAAACCGAAAATTTATTTTATCATAAAGATGTGGTTCGTTTTGTAAAAGATGCATCAATATATAAATTATTACAAATTAATGAACTTGAAAATATAGCAGAAATTATTTCATTAGCTATTGTAAAAGAAAATAATACATTTATAAGTCGTGCTAAAGTCAATGATTTTTTAGAGCCTTTAGATGATGAAATTAAAGAAGTTATTGGGCTTGTTTTTTCAAAGTTTTCAACAATATCAGAATTTTTATCAAGAATATTACAGTTAATAAATGTTTTAAAAGATAGAGCAAACGATTTAGAAAAGGAATATTTATTCCGTTTTTATACGGCTTTTACGCAATTACAAACCTTACATAACGAGTTTAATTATGTACAAGATTTAAAAACGTTACATCAATTTTTTAAACAATTAATTCAATCTGAAAGTTTATCATTTCAAGGAGAACCACTTCAAGGATTACAATTAATGGGGGTTTTAGAAACTCGAATGTTAGATTTTGAAAATGTAATTATCACTTCTGTAAATGAAGGCGTATTACCTGCAAGTAGTCAGCAAAATACTTTTATTCCTTTTGATGTAAAAATTGAATTCGGTTTGCCTACTTACAAAGAAAAAGATGCACTTTTTTCGTATCACTTTTTCAGATTATTACAACGAGCTAAAAATATTTTTATCCTATATAATACAGAACATGATGTTTTTGGAAGTGGTGAAAAAAGTCGTTTTGTAACACAATTAGAAATGATGCGAGATGATATTACTGAAAAAACAATCAGCCCTAAATTAGTAACATCGCCTGTAAAATTAAAAGAAATTAAAAAAGATGTAAAGGCTTTAGAAAGTTTGCGAGAACTTGCTAAAAAAGGAATATCTCCATCGGCTTTAACGAATTATTTATACAATCCGATTGCATTTTATAAGCAGAAAATTTTAAAGATAAATGAGTTTGAAAATGTTGAAGAAACTGTTGCTTCAAATACGATGGGTAATGTAGTTCATGATGTTTTAGATGCTTTGTATAAACCTTATATTGGTGAGTTTTTATCGGTTGCTGATATTGATAAAATGAAAGTTAAAACAAAAAAATTAGTGATTTATTATTTTTCGAAACATTTTAAGAATGGAAATATTTCAACAGGGAAAAATAGGTTGATTTTTGAAGTAGCAAATCGTTTTGTTGAAAATTTTTTATCCAAAGAAAAAGAACTGTTAAAGGATGAGAATAATCGCTTAAAAATTATAGGAGTAGAAGATTTTTTAGCTACTGAAATTATGGTTGAAGGAATTGATTTTCCTATAAAAATACACGGAAAAGTAGATAGGATAGATGAGTTAAATGGCGTTATTCGAATTATAGATTATAAAACAGGAATGGTAGATTCAGGTAATCTTAAAGCTACTGATTTTACGAATATTCGAGATTTAAAACATCATAAAGCAATTCAAGTAATGTTGTATGCTTTTTTATATACTAAAACGAATAATTTTGATTTTTCAAAGAATTTAGAAGCAGGAATTATCTCTTTTAAAAACTTAAATAGTGGTTTTTTGAAGATGAATTTTTCAGCTAAAAGAGGTGGGAATGATAATCTTGTTACAGAAGAAAAATTAGCCGATTTTATGGATGAAATAAAAACGTTTTTAATCGAGATATATAATCTAGAAGTTGATTTTATTGAACCAGCAGATTTGCCTTATTAAAAGAAATATTTATTAAGGATGTGCATTTACCCAAACCTCCCCATCTTCAAAATATTCTTTTTTCCAGATTGGGACGGTTTCTTTTAAAGTATCAATAGCAAATTGACAAGCATCAAAAGCAGCGTTTCTGTGTGGAGAAGAAACGGTAATAATAACAGGAATATTTTTTATTTGTAATAAACCTTCGGCATGATGAATAGCAATTTTTTTGATGCTAAATTTAGCGAGAGCTAAATCAGCAATTTTTTGCATTTCTTTAATTGCCATTGGTTTATAGGTAGAAAAATCTAACTGTGTGACATTTTTATTCTGGGTTGAATTTCTAACAGTTCCAACAAAAACAGCAATTCCACCGCAAGAGGAATCTTCTACAAAATTATAACATTCTTGTAAATTTAGTTTTTCTGAAGTTACTTTTATAGAGGTTGTATTCATATCAAATAATAAACAATCACAAATATATATGTTTGAAAAGGTAAATAGTACAAACGAATCAGATTTAAATAATTATTTTTGTAGGTAACAAAAACGAACACACTTTTAATAAAAAATATGAAAACACTAAACGATTTTAATTTCGAAAATAAAAAAGCCTTAATTCGTGTAGATTTTAATGTGCCTTTAAATGATGCATTTGAAGTAACTGATGCTACAAGAATTCAGGCAGCAAAATCAACAATTATAAAAGTTTTAGAAGATGGAGGTAGTTGTGTATTAATGTCGCATTTAGGAAGACCAAAAGGAAAAGAAGACCAGTTTTCATTAGGTCATATTGTTGCTGAAGTAAGTAAAAATATAGGAGTTAAAGTTAAGTTTGTTAACGATTGTATCGGTGATAAAGTTAAAGAAGCTATTGCTAGTTTACAAAATGGAGAAATTTTATTGTTAGAAAATTTACGTTTTTATCCAGAAGAAAAAGCAGGAGATGTTGCTTTTGCTGAAAAATTATCAAAGTGGGGGGATATTTATGTAAACGATGCTTTTGGTACAGCACACAGAGCGCACGCTTCTACGGCTGTAATTGCTCAGTTTTTTACTGATAACAAATGTTTTGGTAATTTATTAGCTACTGAAATTGAAAGTATTGATAAGGTTTTAAATGATGCAGAAAAGCCTGTAACTGCTATTTTAGGAGGTGCAAAAGTATCATCTAAAATTGGAGTTATTGAAAATATTATTGAAAAAGTAGACCACATTATTGTTGGTGGAGGAATGACCTTTACTTTTATAAAAGCTTTAGGTGGAAATATAGGAAATTCATTAGTAGAAGATGATAAATTAAGTTTAGCATTGGCTATTTTGAAATTAGCAAAAGAAAAAAACACAGAAATTCACTTACCTGTAGATGCTGTAATTGCTGATGCTTTTTCTAATGATGCAAATACTCAAACAGTAGATACTACAAAAATTCCTGAAGGATGGATGGGACTTGATTGTGGACCTAAAACTTCAGAAAATTTTGCAACAGTAATAGCAAAATCTAAAACTATTTTATGGAATGGTCCTTTAGGTGTTTTTGAATTAGAAAATTTTTCAAAAGGTACTATTGAATTAGGAAATGCTATTTCAAAAGCAACTGAAAACGGTGCATTTTCTTTAGTTGGAGGAGGAGATTCTGTAGCCGCTGTAAAACAGTTTGGTTTTGGTGATAAAGTAAGTTATGTTTCTACAGGTGGAGGTGCAATGTTAGAAATGTTAGAAGGAAAAACATTACCAGGGATTGATGCTATTTTAAAATAAGCTATCTTTTAAGTGTAGCTAAAAAATATTAATATTAATCAAATTGATAAAATGAAATATACAACACTACCAAATACAGATATCAAGGTTTCTAAAATTTGTTTAGGAACAATGACTTGGGGAAATCAGAATACAGAAACTGATGGACACGAACAAATGGATTATGCTTTAGAGCAAGGTGTAAATTTTTTTGATACTGCCGAATTATATTCAGTTCCTGCAACTCCTGAAACTTACGGAGCAACGGAAAAAATTATAGGTTCTTGGTTTAAAAAAACAGGAAATCGTGATAAGGTAGTGTTAGCAAGTAAAATTGCTGGTGGTGGCGATTATACCAAACATATTCGTACAGGTGGATTTACAAAACAAAATATTATTGATGCCGTTGAAGGAAGTTTAAATCGTTTACAAACCGATTATATGGATTTGTATCAATTACACTGGCCTTCTCGTGGCGTAAATTGTTTTGGTGTGCGTGATTATCCGTATAAAACATCAGTAAAAGAAGCTGAAAATCATTTAGAAATTTTAGAAACTTTAAATGATTTAGTAAAACAAGGAAAGATAAAACATATCGGTTTATCAAATGAAACTCCTTGGGGAACAATGAAATATTTGCAAACCTCTGAGCAACATAATTTACCAAAAATGAGTACAATTCAAAATTCGTATTCGTTAATTCATAGAGGTTATGAAGTTGGAATGAGCGAGGTTTCTATGCGTGAAAATATCGGTTTATTGGCATATTCGCCATTAGCACAAGGTGTTTTATCAGGAAAATATTTAGAAGGAAATCTTCCTGAAGGCGCACGAGGAACATTATTTCCAAGGTTTATAGCACGTTATATGAATGAAGGTTCATTAAAAGCAGTTTCAGAATATTTTAAAATTGCAGAGAAACATGGTTTAACACTTGCTGAATTATCATTAGCATATATTAATCAATTACCTTTTGTAACAAGTAATATTATTGGAGCTACGAAAATGCCTCAGTTAAAAGAAAATATCAATTCTATTAATATTGATTTATCCGAAGAAATTTTAATCGAAATTGAAGCTGTTCATGCTTTAATTCCGAATCCTGCGCCTTAATAATTGCAGTTTTAATAGATGAAAAAATCCGAAGTAATAATTACTTCGGATTTTTTTTATTCTAGTAAATTTTTCTAGTTTAGAATTCTATTAATAAAGGTGTGATTGAAATATAATGTATATTTTTGCTTCAAAATTTAAAATAAAAATGAAAAAAATAGGACTATTCGGATTTCTTTTATTTAGTAGTTTAGTTATGAAAGCACAATCTTATGTTGGTTTTCATTCTGATAACTATAATGGTGTACACAGTGTAATTTTTAATCCTGCAAATATTGTAGATTCTCGTTTTAAAACCGATATCAATATGGTATCAGCAAGTTCATTTGTAGGTAATGATTATTTTGCTGTTGATTTTGGTAAAATAGGTAGCAATAATTTTGATGAAGATAAACATACTGTCAAATCACCAACAAATAATAATAATTTGTTTGCTAATGTAGATGTTATGGGACCTTCATTTATGTTTAACATCAATAAAAATAATTCGATAGCTATTTTTACTAGAGCACGATCGGTTGTAAATATAGCTGAAGTAAATGGTGAACTTTTTGATGAATTGAGTAATGATTTTGATCAAAATAAAGACTTTAATATTAATGAAGGAGACTTCAGTGGAAATGCTCATGCTTGGGCAGAAGTAGGTATTTCTTATGCAAAGGTACTACTGAATAATGAACAACACTTTTTAAAAGGAGGTTTATCATTAAAGTATCTTCAAGGTTTAGGATTTTATAGTGCTCAAGGTAATAATGTTAATTTTGACTATGATTTAGATGGAACTGTTTTACCAAATGGGCAAACTACTGGATCTATTGATTCAAAAGGGTCAGTATCTTATTCAAGAAGTAGTAATTTAATTGATGATTCAGCAGATTTTGAAATTGTTGATGGCGCTACTAGTTTTGGTGCTGATTTTGGTTTTGTATATGAATGGAGACCTGATTATAAAAGTTATAAAACAAGTAATAAAAGTGGAAAATCATTTAACTTTAAAGATAAAAATAAATACAAATTAAAAGTTTCATTATCGGTTACTGATATAGGAGGAATATCTTATAAAGCATCAGAAAACAATAATTATAATTTATTAGGATTTAATATTAATGAAGATACTTTTAATAGTTATGATGATTTAGAGGCTGTTTTAGAAAATATTTATACAGAATCAAACACAATAGAAGATATTCGTATTTCGCTTCCAACAGCTTTACATACTGCGGTAGATTATAATATTAATAATAAATTTTATGTAAACTTAAACTATGATGCAAGTTTAAGAAAAGTTACAGAAAATGCCAATAGTATTACAAGTAGTCTTACGTTAACACCACGATTTGAATCAAAATGGTTTAGTTTTTATTCTCCTATCGGAATTAATAAATACAGTAGTTTTTCAATGGGAGCAGGCCTTCGTGCAGGTCCTTTATTTGTTGGTTCTGGATCTGTTTTATCAAATTTAATTTCAAAAGAATCTAAAGCTGCAGATGTATATATTGGTTTAAAAATCCCTATTTATCAAGGGAAATTAAAAGATAAAGACAAAGATGGTATTTTTGATAAATTAGATGAATGTCCTAAGCAGGAAGGTCCTATTGAAAATGATGGTTGCCCTTGGAAAGATACAGATGGCGATAGTGTTTTAGATAAAGATGATACTTGTCCAAAAATAGCAGGAATACCTGAAAATAAAGGTTGTCCTTGGAAAGATACAGATGGAGATACAGTTTTAGATAAAGATGATACTTGCCCAGAATTAGCAGGAACACCTGAAAATAATGGTTGTCCTGATACTGATAAAGATGGAATTTCTGATGATAAAGATGTTTGTAAAGAAGTTGCAGGACCTATAGAAAATAAAGGTTGTCCATGGGCTGATACAGATAAAGATGGTGTTGCTGATAAAGATGATAAATGTCCAAATGTAGTAGGTTTATTAGAAAAGCAAGGATGTCCTGAGGTAGTAATTACTAAAGAAGCAAAAGCTAAATTAGATGAATTTGCAAGAGCTATTTATTTTAACTCAGGTAAAACAACTTTTAAACAAGGAGTTACATCAAAATTAGATTTAATGGCTAAAATTATGCAAGAATATGCTACTGCAAAATTTAATATTGAAGGACATACAGATAGTGTAGGTTCAGCAGTAACAAATCAGCGTTTTTCTGATAAAAGAGCTAAAGCAGTTTTAGATTATTTAGTAAAAATAGCAGGAATTAAAGCTGATAGATTAACTTCTGTAGGTTATGGTGAAAACAATCCGATTTCAACAAACAAAACAAGAGCAGGAAGAGCAGAAAATAGGCGTGTAGAAATAAAATTAGTAAAATAATTAGAACGCTTTACTTTATAAAAAAAGCCTTGAAGAAATTCAAGGCTTTTTTAGTTTATGATAATAGATTTAAAACTACTATTTTAAATTTTTAGAATTAATATCCTATTTTTTTACGAACTCTTTGTAAAACATCAGTAGCTACAGTTTTAGCTTTTTCGGCACCAATTGATAATGCTTTATCTATTTCATTTCTGTTTTCCATATAGTGTGCATATTTTGCACGAATTTCAGCAAACTCTTCAATAATTAGCTCATATAATGCTTGTTTTGCATGACCGTAACCATAATTTCCACCTTCATAATTAGCACGCATTTCTGCAATTTGAGCATCCGAAGCTAATAATTTATAAATAGCAAAAACATTATCTGTATCAGGATTTTTAGGTTCTTCAAGGGCTTTACTATCCGTTTGAATTCCCATTATTTGCTTGCGTAATTTTTTATCTGCTAAGAAAATATTGATAAAGTTATTTCTTGATTTACTCATTTTTTCACCATCAGTACCAGGTACTAACTTGGTGTTTTCGTTGGTTTTTCCTTGAGGCAAAATTAAGGTTTCACCAACAGTATTATTTATTCTACTAGCTACATCACGAGCCATTTCTAAATGTTGTAATTGGTCTTTTCCTACGGGAACAATTTCAGCATCGTATAATAAAATATCGGCAGCCATTAACATAGGATATGTAAATAAACCACTATTTACGTCTGATAAACGGTCAGATTTATCTTTAAAACCATGTGCCAATGTTAAACGTTGATATGGAAAATAACAACTCAAATACCAACTTAATTCGGTTACTTGAGGAATATCACTTTGGCGATAAAAAACAGTTTTATTGATGTCAATTCCACAGGCAAGCCAAGTAGCAGCAACACTGTAAGTGTTTTCTCTTAATTCGTTTCCATCTTTAATTTGGGTTAACGAGTGCATATCTGCAATAAAAATATAAGATTCATTTTTAGCATCGTTCGCCATTTCAATGGCTGGTAAAATAGCACCTAATAAGTTACCTAAGTGTGGAGTTCCTGTACTTTGTACTCCTGTTAAAATTCTTGACATATAGTTGTTTTGAAAAATTATGTAAGCAATCGTAGTGATTGCTAATACTACTTGTATACTAGCAAAAATAAGCTTAAAATTGTTCAAACAAAAGAAATTACTACATTCGCATATATGAAATACATACTTTTTCCTTTTCGATTAATTTGGCGAATCTGGTTTTATCTTCTGATGATTGTTTCGGTGGTTGCCATATCTCCTTTTGTATTGTTTTTTTTATCTGAAGAAAAATATTATGGTTCTTTTTGGAAACTAATGAGAGCTTGGTCATTTTTCTTAATTTACGGAATGGGTTTTAGGCTTAAATTTGAAAGACAAGAAAAACTAAATCCTGAAAAAAGTTACATATTTATAGCAAATCATACTTCATTATTAGATCCTTGGATAATGATTGCATCGAGTAAAAACCCAATTTTATTTGTAGGGAAAATCGAATTAACAAAAGTACCATTGTTTGGTTTTTTCTATAAAAAAGCCGTGATTACTGTTGATAGAAAAGATCCAAAAAGTAGAAGGGAAGTATATGGACGCATCAAAAAAAGATTAGATACAGGTTTGAGTATTGCTATTTATCCTGAAGGATTAGTTCCTACGGAAGATGTTGTTTTAGCTCCTTTTATGAATGGTGCATTTAATTTAGCAATACAATATGAAATGCCAATTGTACCCCAAATATATTTTGATGCAAAACGCTTATTTTCTTGGGATATTTTTAAAGGACATCCAGGTGTTTTTAGAGTAAAACAATTACCCTTTATACAGGTAGAAGGCTTAGTTCTGAAAGATAGAAAAGTTTTAAATCAACAAGCTTTTGATTTGTTAGAGAATGAATTATTAAACGATAAACGATATATGAAAGATACTAATCGATTAAGTAATGAGCGAAAAATTAAATCATAATTATAGTAGTACCGAAGAAAAATTAAATGTTTTAACTCACGGTTTTGGCTTGTTATTATCAATAATAGCGTTGCCTTTTTTAATTTTAAAATCGGTAAGTTATCAAGGTTTTTGGCAAATTGCTAGTTTTAGTATTTTTGGTTGTAGCTTGATTATTTTATATGCTGCTTCAACTTTTTATCATGCGTCTAAAAACGCTAAAATCCGCCGAAGGCTTAATATTTTTGATCATGCTGCAATTTATGTATTAATCGCAGGAAGTTACACACCATTTTGTTTGGTCGTATTGCCTGAAAAAACAGGTTGGTATTTGTTCGTTTTTGTGTGGTTATTTGCTTTGATAGGCGTTGTTTTAAAGCTTTTTTTTACAGGAAGATTTGATAAATTATCAACAGTTTTATATTTGATAATGGGCTGGCAAGTCATCTTTTTAATAAATCCATTAATAGATAATTTACCTTGTGATGGATTATTTTATTTAATTGCAGGAGGCGTTTTTTATACTGTAGGAGCTATTTTATATTCGATTAAAAAAGTGCCTTATAATCACGCTATTTTTCAATGTTTTTGTGCTTTTAGGAAGCTTTAGCCATTTTTGGACAATCTATAAATATGTGTAATTTTACCAGTTACAAAACGGTAGTTTACTTAAATTAGAATTATAATATTTTACAGTTCCTGTAACTTCTTTTCCTAGCCAATTTGGTTTTTCAAAAGCTTCGTTTTCTTCGGATAATTCTATTTCAGCAACTACTAAGCCTTTATTATCACCTAAAAAATCATCGACTTCATATATATGATTATTTGATTTTACTAAATAACGATATTTTTCAATAATTCCTTCTTCGCATAAATTGAATAAATCTTGTGCTTCTTTTAAAGGAATCTCTTTTTCCCATTCATAACGAGTCGTTCCGCTTTTGTTTGATGCTCCTTTAATGGTTAAAAAACCGCTGTCATCTTTTATTCGAACTCGTACAACACGTTCTTTTTTAGAGTTTAAGAAACCTTGTTTTATATAGCTTTTTTGGTAAGCTACTTGTTTATAAGCATCAGAAGTTACTAAGAATTTACGTTCAATTTCAAAAGTCATATTAAAATTTATAAGAAGTTAAATCATATTTGTACGAATGTATCATTTTTGTTGATATTATTAAATATCTTTGAAGGTATATTGTTCTTATTCATTTTTAAACTTTTAATTTAATGGCATTAATTACAACAAAAGCAATTGTTATTAGTGCGCTTAAATACGGAGATACTAGTTTAATTGTAAAGTGTTTTACTTTTGAAGACGGAATTCGTTCGTATATGATACGAGGCGTATTAAAATCGAGAAAAGGGAAACTTAAAAAAGCCTATTTTCAACCATTAACACAGTTGCTTATTGAAGCAAATCATAACAATAAAAACACTTTAAATTCGATAAAAGAAGCGCAAGTTATTAATCCTTATGAAAATATTTATACATCAGTAATAAAGCAATCTATTGTACTTTTTTTATCAGAAATACTTTCAAGTATTATTAAAGAAGAAGAAAAAAATGAAGTGCTATATGAGTATATTGAAACAAGTTTAATTTGGCTAGATACTCATGATACTGTTGCTAATTTTCACTTGCTTTTTTTGCTGAATTTATCAAGGTATTTAGGGTTTTATCCTGATGTTTCCGAAGCTTATAAACCTGCTTTTAGTTTAATTGAAGGACAATTTACAGATGCAACTTATGAAAAATTATTGTTAACAGGAGATGAACTAATTCTCTTTAAAAAGTTATTAGGTTTAAATTTTGATGAAATACCTAGTATTTCCTATCATAAAAGCGAAAGGCAAATCATCCTTAGAGCTATAATTAGATATTTTGAATTACATTTGGAAGGTTTTAAAAAGCCAAAATCATTAGATATTTTAGAAATAGTGTTTAGTTAATTTATGAAACAATTTATAACCATAATATTTTTCTTTACAATCACGTTTGTTTTTTCACAAAAGCTTACTTTAATTGATGCTAAAACGGGTAAAAAAATTGATGGAGTTGCTGTATTTAATAAAAATAAAACAATAGCCGAAGTTAGTAATATTGATGGAATTGTAAATGTTTTTAATTTTAAAGAAGATGAAATTATTATATTTTCACATGTAGCTTATGCTGATTATCAAGAAATAAAATCGATATTAAAAAAAAATAAATATCAAGTTTATTTATCAAAATATTCGGAACAATTAGATGAAGTTGTAGTTTCGGTCTTTAAAAATAAAGAAAAAACAAATAGAATTGCTGAACAAATAGCAGTTGTTTCTTTACAAGATATTCAAAAAGTATCACCTCAAACATCGGCTGATTTATTAGCAAGTATTCCTGGAATTAAAGTGCAAAAATCACAATTTGGAGGTGGAAGTCCTGTGCTTCGAGGAATGGAAAGTAATCGTGTTTTATTAGTAGTAGATGGTGTGCGAATGAATAATGCGATTTATAGAAAAGGACATTTACAAAATTCAATTACAGTTAATCCAAATTTATTAGAACGAACAGAAGTGGTTTTTGGACCTTCATCAGTTATTTATGGTTCTGATGCACTTGGCGGTGTGATTCATTATTATACGAAAACACCAAAATTATCCAACGAAAATAATATTAAAGGAAGTCATTTTTTACGATATAGTTCGATAAATAATGAAGTAACTAACTCTTTATCTGCTGAGTTACAATTTAAAAAATGGGCATCGTTAACAAGTGTATCACATAGTAATTTTGGTGATTTAAAAATGGGTAAAAATAGAACTCATGGTTTTGATGATTGGGGAAAAGTGTTTTTTTATTCAGATAATTTAAACGTAAACTATACTGAAAATCCGAAGAAAAATAAGGATGTAAATTTGCAGAAAAATACAGGATTTAGTCAAACTGATTTTTTACAGAAATTATTTATTCCTCTATCAAAAAATACCGATTTAAAATTTAATATTCAATATTCAACATCATCAGATATACCAAGATTTGATAAGTTGACAGAATTAAAAGATGGCAATTTAAAATTTGCTGAATGGTATTACGGACCACAAAACAGGTTGTTAATTTCTTCTCAACTAGATATCAATCCGAATAAAAATTGGTTAGAAAAAGGAACAATTACTTTAGCGTATCAAAATATTGAAGAAAGTCGTATCCAAAGAAAATTTGAAAGTTTAGAGCGATCTTATAAAAATGAAAATGTAAAAGTATATAGCGCAAATGTAGATTTTACAGTTCCTTTAGCAAAAAAACGTGATTTAGGTTATGGTTTTGAAGTTGCTTATAATGATGTGCAATCAGAAGCTTATGGAAAAACATTAAAAATATCTACGGATAAAATAATTAGTTTTGATGATGATTTTGTGGTGCAATCTCGTTATCCTGACGGAGGAAGCAGCTATTTTAGTACTGCAATGTATTTAGATTACCGCCAAGATATTACTTCAAATTCTACTTTAAATACAGGAATTAGATTAACTAATACGCACTTGAATGCTAAGTGGATAGATGAAACATTTATAAAATTACCAAACAATAATATTAGTTTGAACAATACCGCATTAACTGCAACTGCTGGTTATGTGTATAAACCTGTTAAAAATTTGCAATTAAATGCTGTATTATCATCAGGATTTCGTTCGCCAAATATTGATGATGTTGGTAAAGTTAGAGAGAAAAATGACGAAGTTACTGTGCCAAATATTAACTTAAAACCAGAATATGCTTATAATGCAGAAATTGGTGCTCAAAAGTATTTTAATAATAAAAAGTTTCGAATCGGTGCAAATATGTATTATACTTTACTGAATAATTATATTTATCGAGAAGCTTTTATATTAAATAGTAGTCCTACAATTCCTTATGAAGGAGAAGATGTATTTACTGTGGCTAATGTGAATAAAGGAACGGCTTACATAACAGGTGTAACGGTAAGTTATCAAGGTAAATTTTCTAGACATTGGAAAACATCGGGTTCTTTTACATATACAAAAGGAAGGTCATACGATACCGATTTACCATTGTCATCAATTCCGCCATTATTTGGTCGTTTTGAATTGAATTATATTAATAAAAAATTTGAAAGTGGTGTTAATTTTATATTTAATGCTAAAAAAGATATTTCAGATTATAATCTAGAAGAAGGTATTGATAATCATCAACAAACACCAATTATCAACAAAAATGCAACAAATGATGTTGATAAATATTACGGAACACCAAGTTGGATGACTGTTGGTTTATATGCTAAATATACGTTGAATAAAAATATTTCAATACAAACGCAGTTTAGTAATTTATTTGACACTCATTATAAAGAATTTGCTTCAGGAATTTCAGCTCCAGGACGCAATATTTCAATATCATTATTAACTAATTTTTAAACACACAGAAAAATGATAAATATATTTAAAATTGTAAGTTTATTAGAAGGGATTTCTTACATATTATTACTTTTTATAGCAGTGCCTATTAAGTATCTTCAAGGAAATGCTGAGTATGTAAAAATGCTAGGAATGCCTCATGGAGTATTATTTGTAGCCTATATAATTATAGCGATTATGCTAAAATTCGAACTAAATTGGAGTGCTAAAACTTTCGGGATTGTTAGCATATTATCAATTTTACCTTTCGGAACTTTTTTTGTTGGAAAGTATTTAAAAGCGTAATATTAGTAGTTTTTAAGAATAATATGGTAATATATTTATCTTTTAAAAGGTAAATATATTACCATATTATTACTACCCACCACTAACAGGTGGAATAATAGCTATTGTACTGTTTTCTTTGATGATAATATCATCTTTAGCGTAACTTTCGTTGATAGCTACAGCAAATGAGCTCATGCTTTTTAGTTCAGTGTGTTGTTTTACAAGTAATTCTTTAAAATGGCTGACACTACAATTAATAGGAAGCGCTACTTCTAAAGAAGAGTTTCCTATTAAATCTGTAGCAATACCAAAAAGTAGTACAGTTATGTTCATATTAGTATTTGAGGATTTTTCGCTTATAACCTCTATAAGCAGATTAAAAGTCTAATTTACAATTTAATTCCGAAAACTATTCTATTTTCAGATTTTCCGTTAAAATTAGACTTAGCAAAATCGACACGTAAAAAACGCCACTTCCCAAAACCGATGTTATCCAAACCAATAGCAAATTCAGAATAAGGTTTGTTTTCAGCTGTAAATAATCCTTTTGCACCAGTAACTAAATGGAAATTTAATTTATTAATTAATGGAATTTTAGTTAGTAAAGCACCTTTAAAATTATATTCTCCATGAAGTTCTCCATATTTATCATTAGTACTTAATTGATAATAAGGTAGCATATAAAAGTTATCTAAATAATTATCTTTTGGAGCAATTAACAAACGATTTCCATTAAAATGAACATAATCTATAAACGGAATATCTTTTTTCTTTAAAAATATGCCTCCTTTAGCTTTATATTTAAATTCTCCCCAATTACTTAAATTCATTTTTTGAGTTAATTGAGAATAGAATATATCAGAATTTAATGTAGTATTTCCTGAACCAAAATTTTTAGTATATCCGACAAATAAAGTAGGATATTTATTAGTTCCTATATTATATTTTCCATCAGGATATGACATATATTTTTGATCGAAATTAATATTTGCACCTAACTTAAGTGACCACATATGATGCGGTGTAAATGAACTTGTAAAATTTGTAGGTTCTTGCGGATTGTTAGCTGTATAATTAACATCATTTTTAGAAAACATAACATAATCGGTTGTATTAAATAAAGGTTTTCTATCTGCGTATTCTAAGGAAGAATAGAAACGAATACCATTATTTACTTCTTCTGAAAAAGCAATTTTGGCAAATGTTTTTTCATAAATTTTCATATAATTTCTTTTAAAATAAGTGCTGCTAATTGTATTCCATAATCTTGAAATAGGTTTTTTAGCATTAAATTGCGAAGTAGTAATACCTCCCGAAGCAGTTAAAATAGGTTTATTTGTATTGTTCCATCTGTAAAAAAAGTTTGCTGTTGGTCTTAATTTTTTATCAGAAAAACCATAATTTATTTTTGTACCAATATTAAATCGTTCTCCTTTTTTGTTGACTGTTTTAGAATATTTAATTCCAATAGATGAATTCCATCCTTGTACCGTGTTAAAGTTTAAATCTTCAATAGGGGAAGAAATATCGATATTCCATTTGTCATAGGTATTATCATAAGAATATCCTGAAATAATATTTATAAGATTAAAATTATTATGTTTTGTATCTGTAGAATCTAAATATTTTTTTGAACTTCGGATACTTTTAATGCTGTCTTTTAATTTGTAATCTGCATTTTCTTCGGATGTTAAACTTACTGGACGAATTTTATTCCAATATAAACTATCTTTTTCGGTGGCATTTTCAGCAAAAGATAAAACTTCATTACCAAATGATTTTTTAGTGAAATTAGGGGTGAAATTATAATTTGAATATGCTGCAGAAAAGCGTCCATTAAAATTAAAACCAAAAATACCAGCTTTAAAATCGATTGTTTGTGTAACAGGAATCCAAACGTTGTTTTTTAGCGAATAATTATAACTTTGTTTGATGAGTAAAGTATCAATCATAGGTGTATTTGCTTGTGCACCTGTAACGAAAACATCAGTTCCGTAAATAGCCCAATCGTCTTCGGATATATAAATAAATCCGCTAAAAACACGATCATTTTTTCTCTTCGGAAGTAATTTTATTTTACTGATTAGTTTTTTGTTTTTATCATAAAAACTTCCAGTTAATTGATACTTGTAATAATTAAATGCTTCGTTCGCAATTGGCGAAATCATTTGAGCATCTGCTAAATTAAAAGAGTTTTTATAAAAGTTAAAGTCAACTTCTTTAGCTTGATTAAAACTAATTCCGTTATTACTTCCCGAAACTTTAGAAGCAATAATATGTTCTTTAAAATTGGTTGGTTTTTTCTGATATGAAATTTTAGAAATGGTTTCTGAAAGATATACAATTCCACTTCTTGTAGAATCTAAACCACCGCCCATATCATCAATTTTATTACCTAGAAATTTTTTGGGAAGGTTTTTTACTTTAAATAATCCACGAGAATAAAAGTCGGCAGTATATTGAGAAAATTTAGCGGTATTTTTCTTTTTAGAAGCAATTACATTTCTAATAATTTTATTTGCAGGATTTTCTTTAGATGAAATTAAAACTTCATCTAAAGTAACTTTTTCTTCAGAAAGTGTAGTGTTTAAAATAAAAGGAAACTTGGTAATAGTAATATTTTTTGTTACTGTTTTGTATCCTAAAAGCTGAAAAATAACGGTGTATTCTCCTTTTTTATTTACTGATAATTCATAATCACCATTATTATTTGTGGTAGTTCCTGTAATTGTATTTTCTAAATAAATACTAACAAAAGATAAAGGTTGATTATTTGTATCGATAACTTTTCCTTTAATTTGAGCAATAGCGATATTAGTAAATACTACAAATAATAGTGTAATTAATCTTTTCAATGTTTTTTACTACAAACATAAAAAAACAGGTTTCAACTAACTGTTAAAACCTGTTAAATATTTTATTTAGAGTGTTTAAGGTCTAAAGTCAATGTTTTATTATTTCTTCTTTTTTCCAAATAATCCGCCTAAAACATCTGTTACTTTTTTAACTGTTTCTGTTGTTTTTTCTTTTTTAGTGGTGGTGGTTTTGGTTGAATCTGTTTTTTTATTACCTAATAAATTATTAATTGTATTAACGGTATTTCCAGTTTTATTTCCTGATATTTTACCAATTGCATTGTTAATTAAATTGTCTTTTTGCTGTTGAATTAATTTTTGACTCAATTTAGTTACTGATGATGATAAATCTGTTTTTACAGCAGGATTTTTCATATTTCCTGTAATATTAGCGGTAACAGGTACAGTTGTATTTTGGTCTTTTGCACTTACTTTAGAAAGCAATCCTTGAACTTCGCTTCCTAAATATTTAGCAGGTACATCTAAAGTTACGTTATAATTCATCTTTTGATCAAAACTATGACTTCCGCCAACATTTATATTGATGTCTTTATATTTTAACTTAAATGGTTTTACAGATACTTGTCCTTTATCAAAAGATAATTTTGTTTTAATATCAGATAAATCTAATTTACTTAAATCGATAAAAGATAATTTATTGTTTAATAAACTTAAAGCTTTACTATTTTTAGGTTCAATTTTAGTACTTAATAATTCCGCTAAAGCTTTTCCTGAAACAGATGATAAATCAGGAGTAAAATCACTGTTTAAATTCCCTGATAAATTAATGTCAGAATTTAATTTTCCGTTTAAAGCGGTTGCAATTGGGCTAATCGATTTTAATAAATCTAAACCGTTAAAAGATTCTGAAATATCAAAAGATTTCATTCTTAAATTCATGTTGAAAACAGGTGTTTTTTCTTTGGTATTTACTTCACCGTTAAAAGAAATTTGACCTTTAAACATATTCGCATTTACATTTTGTAAAATTGCTTTTTCATCTTTTATTAATAAAGTTCCTTTTACGTTTTTTAATGTTAAGTTGTCGTAATAAACTGTTTTTGAATCTGCTAAAATTTTACAATCTAAAAAAGCAGGAATTTTTAAAGAAGCAACAGGTTGTTCTTCTTGAGTAGTATTTTCTTCTTCTTTTTGATTATCATCAGTGCTTTCTTGCATAAAATCACTAATATGAAAAGCATTCGATTTTAAGTTAAAAGTTCCTTGTAGTTTTTTGTCAGCAAGTAAAAATCCTAATAAATTTTGAATATTTCCAGTAGCATTTAAATCACTTTTACCAGTAGTCGCATTAAATTTATTTAAGGTAATTGTAGCAGGAGTAAAACTTACTTTAGAGTTTTTGATATTAATAGAATTAACGATGTCTTTAGAAGCATATACAAAATCGTTTAGTTCAATGTTTCCATTGTTTTTAATACGATTTAAGGTGTTGTTTTCAATTGCTTTTAAATCGAATTTGGTATGTAAATTAGCTTTTAAAATCCCTTGTAATTCATTTTCTAAATCAACAGGATATGCTTTGTTGATGTTCGCTAAATTTAAAGTTCCGTTTAATTTAGCATCAATAGTTGGGTTGGTTGTAATATTGTAGGCTTTTCCGCTACTAGAAAAAACATCTTCATCAATTTTAAAAGATAACTTGTTAATATCAACAAATGTTTTATCAAGATAACCGCTTGTGTTTTTTAATTGTACATCGATATTAATATCACGTACACTTTTAGGTAAATCAGGATATTTAAAAGAAGCATTGTTCGATTTAAGCCTGATATCTAAAAGCGGAATTGTGTTATTTGTAACAAGTCCTTTAACAGTTCCTGCAACACTAAAATCACCACTTGTTTTTACATTTTCAATACTTTTGGTATATGTTTCAGGTACTAATCCTAAAAAATTTTTAAAGTCTGATGAAGGCGTTTTAAAGTTAAGGTCTATTTCTTGATTATTTTCGTTTATTTGAACGTAACCATCAAAGATTAAAGGTAAATTATTAAGTTTAGCTTCGTTTTTTAAGAATGAAAATTTGCTATTAACTAAGTCCATTCCTAAAATAGCATCTAAAGTTATTTTTTGATTTTTAGCATATGAAGCGCCGTCCATTTCAAAAGAAACTAATGTTGATGTACTCGTGTTTAATTCTGAATTAGTTTGAGAAAAATCGCCACTTCCGCTATGATTAAAATCAGTTAATTGTACTTTTAACTTTCCTTTTTTATCATGATATTTTATCAAGGCATTATTAATTGCATACGAATTTATAGAAAGCCCGAAATTAGAAGGAGTTTCATCCGTATTTTCAATTTTTACATCTGAAGGTTTTGCAATATCATAATTTGCAATTCCTATTTCATTGACTAAAACATTAACGTTTGGATCATCAATAGAAAAAGATTGAATATTCAGTTGCTCTGAAGTTTTTTTGAATAACTCGGTAAGTTTTAATTCTAAGTTAATTTCTTTAGCAAATAATAAAGTGTCTCCTTTAAAAGGTTTTCCGTTGATAATTGAAACATCAGAAAGTTGTAAAGATGCATTCGGAAAATCTCTTAATAAACTAAGGTTTGCATCTGAAAAATCTAATTGTGCAGTAATGTTATTGTTAACTGTTTTTTTAACTAGATTAATAATTTTATCTTGAAATAAAAACGGTGTTAAAATTAGTATCATTAACAAAGTAACAAATATGGTTAACAGTATTTTATATATTTTTTTCATGAATAATAAATTATTTAGAATGTTATTATAGTTTGCTAAGTTCTGTAATTATTTGTTAAGGAAAAGATAATAAATTATAACTTTTATATTTTTTAGATAGAAGAAATTAAATTGTAAAAAAAAAAGTTATCTGATTTTTATTTCAGATAACTTTTTTGAGTTGTTTTTTATAGAAAATCACCAAAGAAAAACCAATTTAATCCTTTTTTAATTTTACCTTTTCCATTTTCTTCTAGTTTTGGATTAGCATCTATTTGTTGTTGTTTTTCCATTTTTAAAGATTCTTCGGTAAATAAATCAACTACAAAATCATCGTAATTTTTACCAATTTCTTCTTTTAAATATGCATCAAAATATAACTCACTTGCTGCTTCACCTTTTACTTTTTCAATATTTAAAAGAGTTTCATATAGTGGTTTTATCTTTTCGATAACACTATTTGGTACTGCTTTTCTACGACCAGTATAACCAGTAACATTTCCTTTTTCATCTTTATCAATTGTAAAATCGGTAATAACCCAATAATATCTACCTGTTCTGGTAAGGTTTTTAACAATTGCATGAAAATTATTTTTATTTTTTAAGTTATCCCATAATACTTTAAAAACAACCTTAGGCATATCTGGGTGTCTGATAATACTATGTGGTTCACCAATTAATTCTATTTTATTATACTCTGAAACTGTTTCAAAAGTATCATTCATATAAAGAATTGTACCAGAAGCATCCGTTTTACTACTAATGGTTTGTGTTTTGTTCCATTTTATTTCTTCATCAATAATTTGTTGTGGACGTAGGGGATTTTTTATCATAAAGTTTTAGCTTTTAAAGCTGCAAAATTATAACATTCTCTTAATATAATAGTGTTAAAATAGTTTAATAATTAGAAAGGCTATCTATTTTATTTAAATAACCTTTTTTTATGTTGTTGATTTACAAGAAGTCACCAAAGAAAAACCAATTTAGTCCTTTTTTGAATTTATTTTCTTCTTCAACAGCAACTTCAATTTTAGGTTCGTTGGAAGTAGCTAGTTGTTTCTTTTTTGCATTTTTTAGAGATTCTTCTTCAAATAAAGAAACAACAAATTCATCGTAGCTTTTACCTGCTTCTTCTTTTAAAAAACCTTCAAAATATAATTCACTTACTTTTTCACCTTTTAGTTTTTCTATTTCTAAAAGTGTTTTATATAAAGGTTCAATTTTTTCAATAACACTGTTTGGTACTGCTTTTCTACGACCTGTATATCCAATAATTTTTCCATCATCATCTTTATCAATCGTAAAATCGGTAATAACCCAATAATATCTACCTGTTTTTGTTAAGTTTTTAACAATTGCATGATAATTTTTTCCTTTTTTTAAGGCATCCCACAAGGCTTTGAAAGCTACTTTTGGCATGTCTGGATGTCGAATAATATTATGAGGTTCACCTATTAATTCAATAGTACTGTACTCACAAGCTTCTGTAAAAGCTGTATTTGCGTAAAGAATAGTTCCGTGAATATCTGTTTTACTAACAATTGTTTGGGTTTTATCCCATTTTACTTCTTCATTGATTATTTGCATCGGGGGAATTTTTATGGTTTAGTTTTAAATTTAATAGTTATTGCAAATTTCTTAAGTAAATTATTATTAAAACATGATTTTAGTCATGTTTTAAATTTTAAACTAAATAACAAAAATGTATATTTGTGAGTTCAAACAAACAACAACGAACCTATGAGTGATTCTAGAAAAAGACGTGAAGCTTTGTTATATCATGCCAAGCCAAAACCAGGAAAAATAGCAGTAGTACCTACTAAAAAATATGCAACACAACACGATTTAGCGTTAGCATATTCACCTGGGGTTGCAGAACCTTGTTTAGAAATAGCAAAAGATAAAAATAATGTTTATAAATATACAGCGAAAGGAAATTTAGTAGCTGTTATATCTAACGGAACAGCTGTATTAGGGTTAGGAGATATAGGTCCTGAAGCCTCTAAGCCAGTAATGGAAGGAAAAGGATTGTTGTTTAAGATTTTTGCAGATATTGATGTTTTTGATATTGAAGTAGATGCTACTGATGTAGATAAATTTGTAGAAACCGTTAAAGCAATAGCACCAACTTTTGGAGGTATTAATTTAGAAGATATTAAAGCTCCTGAAGCTTTTGAAATAGAAAGAAGATTAATTGAGGAATTAGATATTCCTGTAATGCATGATGATCAGCATGGTACTGCTATTATTTCAACAGCAGCTTTAAAAAATGCACTTGAAATTATAGGTAAAGATATTGCAGATGTAAAAATTGTAGTAAACGGAGCTGGAGCAGCAGCTATTTCTTGTACACGTTTATATTTAGCATTAGGTGCTAAAAGAGAAAACGTAGTAATGTGCGATAGTAAAGGTGTTATCAGAAAAGATAGAGGTAACTTAACTTCTCAAAAAGCAGAATTTGCAACAGATAATGATGTAAATACTTTAGAGGAAGCAATGCATAATGCCGATGTTTTTATTGGTTTATCTAAAGGTGATGTAGTAACACCTGAAATGTTATTAGTAATGGCTAAAGATCCTATTGTTTTTGCAATGGCTAATCCAGATCCTGAAATTGAATATCAATTAGCTGTTGATACTCGTGATGATATTATTATGGCTACCGGAAGATCAGATCATCCTAATCAAGTAAATAATGTACTTGGATTTCCGTTTATTTTTAGAGGTGCTTTAGATGTTAGAGCAACCAAAATTAATGAAGAAATGAAAATGGCAGCTGTACATGCTTTAGCTGATTTAGCTAAAAAATCAGTTCCTGAGCAAGTAAATATTGTGTACGATGAAGTAAGTCTTTCATTCGGTAGAGAATATATTATTCCTAAACCATTTGACCCGAGATTAATTTATGAAATTCCTCCAGCAATAGCAAAAGCTGCAATGAGTTCTGGCGTAGCGCAAGAGCCAATTACAGACTGGGATGCTTATAGAGAAGAGTTAATGGATAGGTCTGGTAGTGGAAATAAAGAAATAAGATTATTACATAACAGAGCAAAAAAAGATCCTAAACGCATTGTATTTGCTGAAGCAGATCATATAGATGTTTTAAAAGCAGCTCAACGAGTTTCTGATGAAAAAATAGGTATTCCTATTTTATTAGGTAGAAAAGAAGTTATTTTAGAATTAAAAGAAGAGCTTGGTTTTGATGCTGAGGTTGTTATTATTGATCCTAAAACAGATGAAGAAACAGATAGAAGAAACAGATATGCTGAGTTTTTCTGGAAAACAAGACAACGTAAAGGAATTACTTTCTTAGAAGCACAAAAGTGGATGCGTGAACGTAATTACTTTGCTGCAATGATGGTAAATACAGGTGAAGCGGATGCTTTAATTACTGGATACTCAAGGTCATACGCTTCTGTTGTAAAACCAATGTTAGAGTTAATCGAAAAAGACAAAGGTGTTACTAGAGTTGCAGCAACAAACATGATGCTTACCAAACAAGGACCAATGTTTTTAGCTGATACTACAATTAATATAAATCCAACAGCAAAAGATTTAGCTAAAATAAGTCAGTTAACATCTGGTTTAGCAAAAATGTTTGGTATGACACCACATATTGCAATGTTAGGTTTTTCTAATTTTGGATCATCAAAAGCTGAAAGTTCAGTAAAAATAAGGGAGGCAGTATCTTATATACACCGTAATCATCCAAATGTAATTGTAGATGGAGAGTTACAAGCAGATTTTGCTTTGAACCCTGAATTGTTAGCAAAAGAATTTCCTTTTTCTAAGTTGAATGGTAAAAGAGCAAATATTTTAATATTTCCGAATTTAGAATCGGCAAATATTACTTATAAATTAATGAAAGAGACTGAGGGTGTAGAATCTATCGGACCTATTTTATTAGGAATGAGTAAGCCTGTACACATTTTACAATTAGGTGCAAGTGTAGATGAAATGGTTAATATGGCAGCCGTGGCAGTTGTAGATGCTCAAAATAAAGAAAGAAAAAATAAAATCTAAAGACTTAATACTAAATAATTTGTCTACTTTTAGACATGTTAAAATTCAATTAAATGATAACACAAATAAAAGGTAAACTTGTAGAAAAAAGTCCTACAAATGTGGTAATTGACTGTAATGGAGTAGGCTACTTATTGCATATTTCTTTACAAACTTATTCGTTATTACCTGCGGATGAAAATGTGTTGTTATATACTCATTTATCTATTCGTGATGATGCGCATACTTTATATGGATTTTTTACTAAAGTAGAACGAGAAATATTTAGATTGCTTACTTCCGTTTCTGGAGTAGGACCAAGTATTGCCAGAACAATGTTATCATCAATGACATCCGAAGAAATACAACAAGCTATTGCTTCGGAAAATGTAAAAGCAATACAATCGGTTAAAGGAATCGGAATAAAAACAGCGCAACGTGTTATTGTTGATTTAAAAGATAAAATTGTAAAACTTTTTGATTTAGATGAAGTTTCAATTACTCAAAACAATACAAACAAAGAAGAAGCGTTATCAGCTTTAGAAGTTCTTGGTTTTTTACGTAAACAAGCAGATAGAGTTATTGGAAATATACTAAAAGAAACACCTGATGCTAGTGTTGAAACACTAATAAAAAAGGCGTTGAAAAACTTATAAAACGGATTGAAAAAGACAGTCATTAATATATTCTTAACAACACTTACTTTATTAGTAAGTGTTGTTTCGTTTTCGCAAAACACAGTAAGTAATAAAAAAAATGCTGTTAAAAAAGATACCGTTATACCTCTTAAGTATAATTTTAGTAACAATCAAAAAGGAGGTCTTTTTTTAAATAATCCAACAGAAAAAATTGTCAGCTATGACAAGGCTATTAATAAATTTGTATTGGTAGAAAAAATTGGTGATTACTATATTGGTACACCTATTTTTATGACTCCAAATGAATATAAAAAATATCGCTTAAATAATGATTTGAAAGATTATTTCAAAGAAAAAATAGATGCGACTAACCCGAATAAAAAAGGAAGTAAAAAAGCTAGAAAAAACTTATTGCCAAAATATTATGTAAATTCTAAATTTTTTGAATCTATTTTTGGCGGAAATACAGTTGATGTAAAACCTACAGGTCAAGTAAATATAAAATTAGGAGGAGTTTATCAAAAAAATGAAAATCCTCAAATATCTATTGAAAATCAAACTAGTTTTACTTTTGATTTTGATCAGCAAATAAGCCTTGGTTTACAAGCAAAAATTGGAGAACGATTAAAGGTAACAGCAAATTATGATACCCAATCTACTTTTGATTTTCAAAATATTATTAAGTTAGAGTACGCCCCAACCGAAGATGATATTATACAAAACATTGAAGCGGGTAACATTAGTATGCCAATTAAAAACTCCTTAATAAACGGAGCGCAAACATTATTTGGTGTAAAAACAGAATTACAGTTTGGTAAAACATTTATAACGGCTGCATTTTCACAGCAAAATTCACAATCTAAAACAGTTGTTGCAGAAGGCGGTGCTACCATTGAGCCATTTGAATTACGTGCTTCCGATTATGATAATGATAGACACTTTTTTTTAGGACAGTATTTTAGAGAAACTTATAAAAAAGCATTAGGTAATTATCCATTAATAAATAGTCCAATAAATATTACTCGTGTTGAGGTTTGGGTTACCAATACTTCGCAAAATGTAACCGATTATCGTAGTATTGTAGGACTTGCCGATTTAGGTGAATCGAACACAAAAAGCACATCAAATAACTTAGTTAATGATGAAGTTGAAGACTTAACTATAAATCCTGCAAAGGCAAATGGGTTTAACATACCTGATAATAATGTTAATAATTTAAAAGGTTTATTAGCTGAAGGCAGTAAAATTAGAGATGTAGCAACTGTTGATGCTGCAATTAATGAATTAGGTATTCCTGCTAAACAAGGATACAATTATTCGTATTTGCAAAATGCAAGAAAGCTACAACCAAACGAGTTTAAAGTACATAATCAATTAGGTTTTGTATCTTTAAATAGAAGATTAAATGACGGAGAAGTTTTAGCCGTTGCTTATGAATATACTGTTGTTGGAGCTTCTAACGGAGAAACAGTATTTAAAGTAGGAGAGTTTTCTAATGATGGAGTCGTAGCGCCATCAAACTTAGTAGTAAAATTATTACGTAGTGAAATTTTAAATACGATTCGTCCGAATACAAGTGCACCAGGGTTTTTAGGAGTAGCATTTCCGACTTGGCAATTAATGATGAAAAATGTATATGCTTTAGGTGCTTTTCCGTTACAGCGTGAAGGTTTTCGTATTGAATTACTATATCGTGATGACCAAACAGGAACATTACAAAATACTTTACAAAAAGCATTAACGCCAGATGTATCAGAGAAACCACTATTGCGAATATTTAATCTAGATAAATTAGATCAAAGTGAGTATGCTGTACCTGAAGGAGATGGTTTTTTTGATTATGTAGAAGGAGTAACAGTTAGTTCAGAAAGAGGTTATGTTATTTTTCCTGAGCCAGAACCTTTTGGAAATGATTTAAAAGGCGAACTTACAAATACTACAGATCAAGAAAAATATCTTTTTGAAGAATTGTATTTAACGACTAAAATTCAAGCAAAAAATGAATATCAAAATAAAGATAAATTCTTTTTAAAAGGATATTTTAAATCAGCAACAAGTAGAGGTATTTCTCTTGGAGGATTTAATATTCCTAGAGGATCTGTTAGTGTTACTGCTGGTGGACGACAATTAGTAGAAGGAATTGATTATGTAGTAGATTATCAATTAGGAAGAGTACAAATTTTAGATCCAGGTTTAGAAGCATCAGGAATTCCTATAAATGCAACTACAGAAAGTAATAATTTATTCAGTCAACAACGAAAAACATTTATCGGTATTGATGTAGAACATCGTTTTTCCGAAGATTTTACTTTAGGAGGAACTTACTTAAATGTAAGTGAAAAACCAATAACACCAAAAGTGAATTTTGGTGGAGAACCTATCAATAATACAATGTTAGGTTTAAATTTAGATTATTCATCAGAAGTACCTTATTTAACAAAATTAGCAAACAGATTGCCGTTTGTAGAAACGGAAGTTCCATCAAATGTATCGGTTAGAGCAGATTTCGCATATTTGATACCTGGTTCGCCAAGTGGAATTGATATTGATGGAGCAGCAACATCTTATTTAGATGATTTTGAAGCATCAGAAATACCAATAAATTTAAGCTCACCACAACAATGGTTTTTAGCAAGTACACCAGAATCTCCAGGTTTTAATGGAGGGTCAGGTGATTTATCATATAATTATAACAGAGCAAAAATAGCTTGGTATAATGTAGATCAACTTTTTTATGCTAATGGAAACAGACCTAGTAACATTGATGAAAATGAACTATCAAGAAATGAAGTTCGTCAGATTCGTTACAACGAATTATTTCCAAATACTGATTTAGATATAACTCAACAAAACTTAGTACGAACTTTAGATTTAGCTTATTATCCATCAGAAAGAGGTCCCTATAATTATAATGTAAGCCCAGAAATAGCTGAAAAACGTTGGGGTGGAATTATGCGCCCGTTAACAACTAATAATTTTGAACAAGCGAATGTAGAATATATTCAGTTTTGGTTAATGGATCCGTATGAAAATTATTCAATTACAGAAGCAGAAGGTTTACCAGCAGGTGTCAATCATCAAGATTTAAGTAATCAGGTTGGTAAATTATTCATCAATTTAGGAAATGTTTCTGAAGATATTTTAAAAGATGGTCGAAAACAATATGAAAATGGTTTGCCTGAAGATGGAGTTAAAACAGACGAACTTAACGTAAACAAAACTGCTTGGGGTAATATACCGATTAATCCATCTATTTTGTATGCCTTTGATAATGATGATGGACATAGAACAAATCAAGATATTGGTTTAGATGGATTGAATGATGAAGATGAAAAAACACATCTTAAAGAACGTCATAGTTTTACTGATACTCAAATAGCTACTTTTGGAGATGATCCTGCGGGAGATAATTTTCAATATTTTAGAGGTGGAGCTATTGAAGCATCAAGTCCATCTGTTTTATCACGATATAAAAATTTTAACGGTACACAAGGAAACTCGCCAACGGCATCGCAATCAACAGAGTCGTATCCTACTTCATCAACTGCATATCCTGATACCGAAGATATTAATAAGGATCAAACAATGAATCCTGTTAATAGTTATTTTGAATATGAAATTTCATTAAATCATGATGATTTAAAAAAAGGTCAAAATAATATTATTGATGCGAAAAGCGAACCAATTACTTTGGCTAACGGAACAACACGAAATACTACTTGGTATCAATTTAGAATTCCTGTTAGAAATGATGCTAAGGCAATTAATGGAATTTCCGATTTTAATAGTATTCGTTTTATAAGAATGTTTCTTACTGAGTTTAAAATGCCAGTTGTTTTACGATTTGGTGAACTAGAATTAGTTCGTGGAGATTGGCGACGTTACACTAAAACTTTTCCAGAAACTGGAGTTCCTGAAAATTTAAAATCAGAAGAACTTAATAAGTTTGAAGTAGGTGTAGTAAGTATTGAACAAAACCAAGAAAAATATCAGTTACCGCCAGGAATTACACGTGAAGAATTACAAGGAACTAATAGAATTCAACGTCAGAATGAACAATCGGTTACTTTAAAAGTTACTGATTTACCTGCAGGTGAAAAAAGAACTATCTATAAAAATATAAGTATAGATATGCGTAGGTATAAAAAATTATTGATGTTTCTACATGCTGAAGCACCAACAGGTTCTAGAACAGATAATGATGATATGACAGCTATTATTCGTTTAGGAACTGATTTGAATGATAATTATTACGAAATTGAAAAACCATTAAAATTATCAACCTCGAATACTACTTCACGAGATGTTTGGCCAGAGGTAAATGATTTAGAAATTCCATTAGAAGAATTAGCAAACTTAAAGCTTGAGAGATCAGATGTTAGCGATGTTTTTTCATCAACAAGTTCTAATGGTTTAAAAATATCAGTAAAAGGAAATCCAACATTAGCACAGATAAGAACGGTAATGCTGGGAGTAAAAAATAATTCTAATTTAGAAGAAACAGCAGAAGTTTGGTTTAATGAATTGCGTGTAGTAGGTTTTGATAATAAAGGCGGATGGGCGACTGTTATAAATGCTGATGCAAATCTTGCTGATGTTATGGATTTATCTTTAGCAGGGAAAATGTCAACTATTGGTTTTGGAAGTATTGAAGATAGAGTACAGCAAAGAAGTATTGAAGAAATTAAACAATATAGTGTTGCAACTAATATTCAGTTAGGTAAAATGATGCCTAAAAAATGGAATATGCAATTGCCGATGAGTTATAGTTATGGTGAAGAATTTAGAGATCCTAAATATGATCCTCAATTTCAAGATATCGAATTAAAAAATGCTTTAGATAAAAATCCGAATAGTAAAAATGCGCAAGATTATACTCGTAGAAAAAGTATAAGCTTTATCAATGTTAAAAAGAATAAGAACTCTGAAAGTAAAAAAATACCAAAGTTTTATGATGTAGAAAATGTATCAGTTTCTTATGCTCATAATGAAGAACTTCATAAAGATTATAATATTGAAAAATTTGAAAATAAAAATGTAATGGCAGCGGCTAGTTATAATTTTAACTTTAAGCCTTTCGTTATTGAACCTTTTAAAAAATCAAAATTATTTAAAAGTAAATATTTAAAATTAGTAAAAGATTTAAATATAAATCCTGTTCCTAAAACACTAGCTTTTAATTCACGTATCAATAGAAATTATAATTCTCAGAAATCAAGAAATTTAATTGAAGGATTAAGTGAACAAACAGAATTAGTTCAGCGTAGGTTTTTATTTAATTGGGATTATACTATCGGTTTTGATTTAACAAAATCATTACAGTTGAATTTTAATGCAACCAATAACTATATTTATGATAGTTTTGGAAATGATGAAGATTTAGAAATATATGA
Source organism: Tenacibaculum pacificus (assembly GCF_027941775.1). NCBI lineage: Bacteria > Pseudomonadati > Bacteroidota > Flavobacteriia > Flavobacteriales > Flavobacteriaceae > Tenacibaculum > Tenacibaculum pacificus. The sequence goes on from NZ_CP115917.1 coordinate 188,425, forward strand.
TCAGTTTTTTACTCTAGGACGACCTGATAATTATCATCAAAAATTAAATGCAACTTATAAATTGCCTCTTAAAAAAATACCATATTTAAATTTTATAACAGCAGATTATGGCTATACAGCAGATTTTGACTGGAAAGCTGGTTCGCAGAGTGTTGTAAATCAGGTAGATGAAACCACAGGAGAAACGACAGTTCTTGATTATCAGGATGTAGTTGGTAATATGGTTCAGAATGCGAATACACATAGTTTAAACGCGAATATTAATTTTGGTCGTTTTTATAAAACTTTGGGTATTGATAAATTATTATTAAAAGGAACTAAAAAGCAACCCATTAAAAAAGGACAAGCTACTTTAGGATCAAACGCTTCTGTAAAAAAGGCAAAGCTGAAAAAGAATGCTTCTTTTGGTCATAAAATATTGAAAGGTACATATGATGTATTAACATCAATAAAAAAAGGTAAAATTAGTTATTCTGAAAATAATGGAACTTTATTACAAGGATACAAACCTTCTGTAGGTTTCTTAGGAAGAAATAATTTTGAAGGAGGTTCTGCACCATCTTTAGGATTTGTTTTTGGTAGTCAAACAGAAATTTTAAATACTGCTATTCAAAACGGATGGTTAGTAACAAGAGATACAGATGATCCTTATTATAGTAAAAATTACGGAAAAACCAGATATAAAAAATTAGACTATACTGTTTCTGTAAAACCATTTAAAAATTTATCTATTGATTTAAGAGGAAATAGAATTCATACTAGTAATTTGAATCAACAGTTAGATGTAATTTCAGATGGTAATGGTAATTTTGAACAAAATCCAGCAATTAAAGTCTTTGAAACAGGTAATTATAGTATTAGTCATTTTATGTTAAGTACTGCTTTTACAGATAGTGAAGCTTTATATGAAACATTTTTAGCAAATAGAGCAACAATTTCAGAACGATTATCTGCTGCATCAGGGTTACCAAATAATGATGATGGAGCCGGATACAAAACAACAGGACAACAAGCAATGTTACCCGCATTTATTGCTGCTTATTCAGGTACTAGTGCAACTTCTGTAAGTACAAATGTGTTTAAGAGTATTCCAATTCCAAACTGGACATTACGTTTTAATGGGTTAATGAAGTATAAGTGGTTTAAAAAATCATTCTCTTCTTTTACGGTGTCTCATGGTTATAAATCATCATATACAGTAGGTAATTACACAAATAACCTACAATATGACACTTCTACACCAACAAATACAAATAATTCTGGTAATTATCAGTCAGAACTATTACTTTCGTCGGCAACTTTAATTGACGAGTTTTCTCCATTGGTAAAAGTTGATTTTAGAATGAAAAATGACTTTTCATTTAAAGGAGAAATAAGAAGAGATAGAAGTTTAACATTAAATTTCAATAATAATACTTTAACCGATGTTAAAGGAACAGAATATGTTGTTGGTTTTGGTTATAAAATTAAAGATGTTAAATTTGTAACCAGATTTACAGGTAAAAAACAAACCTTGAAAGGAGATGTTAATTTAAGAGCTGATATCTCTTTAAGAGATAATTTAACATTAATACGAAGTGTTGATAAAGAAAATAGTCAGATAACAGGAGGAGAGAAATTATTTGGGTTAAAATTTATAGCCGATTATAATTTAAGTAGTAGTTTAACAGCGTCGTTTTATTATAACCATCAAACGTTTCAATATGCGGTGTCAACTACGTTTCCAAGGCAATCTATCAATGCAGGAATCAATATTATATATAACTTAGGAAATTAAAACAAACACAATAAAAATAGTACAATGAACATTCCATCAGAATTAAAGTTTACAAAAGACCACGAGTGGGTTAAGATAGAAGAAGGTGTAGCTACAATTGGTATTACTGATTTTGCACAAGGAGAATTAGGAGATATCGTATATGTAGATGTTGATACTTTAGATGAAACTTTAGATATTGAAGAAGTTTTTGGTTCAGTAGAAGCAGTTAAAACAGTATCTGACCTTTTTATGCCTTTATCAGGAGAGGTAATCGAATTTAATGAAAAGTTAGAAGATGAGCCAGAATTGGTAAACTCTGATCCTTACGGTAACGGTTGGATGATAAAAATTAAATTATCAGACGATTCACAAGTAGCAGATTTATTAAGTGCTGAAGGGTATCAAGAGCTTATTAAAGGATAATTTAACAAAAATAGCAATACTAATAACCATTAGTATTGCTATTCTTAGTTTAATTAAAATTGGAAAGCAACCAGCTATAATTCAAATAAATCATTTAGATAAATACGAGCATGCATTTGCTTATTTTGTTTTATGCTTTGTTTGGTTATTGGCTTATAGTAAAACAAAAAATAATAGTTTTATAGTTGTTTTTTGCTGCGTATTTTACGGCATAATTATTGAAGCTCTTCAAGTTACAATAACTACATACCGTTCAGGTGATGTTTTAGACATTGTAGCAAATACGACGGGTATTTTAATAGCTTATATTACGTACTTTCTTTTTTTAGAAAAAATGTAACTATTTAAAGAATTAGCTTGTAAAAGTTGAAATAAATTAATTAAATTAGCGAACTATTAAAAAACATTTAGGATGGAAATTAAGAAGAATCCAAAGTCAAACTTAGAGAATTATAGTAAACTGTTTATGCAGTTAGGTTTGGTTTTAGCTTTATTTGTAACATATGTTGCAATTGAAAATAAAACATATGATAAAACATATGGAGATTTAGGTGAAGTGACTATGGCTTCTGAAATTGAAGAAGAAACAATAGAACTTAATATTGAACCACCAAAACCAAAACAAAACACACCTCCACCACCAGCACCAGAAAAAATAGAGGTTGTTGAAGATGAAAAGGAAGTTGAAGAAACCGTTATTGAATCGACTGAAACTGATGAATCTGAAGCTGTTGAAGTAGAAGATATTGAAGAGGCTGTTGAAGAAGAAGAAGTTGTAGAAGATGTACCTTTTTCTATTATTGAAGAAGTGCCTATTTACCCTGGATGTACAGGTTCTAAAGCTGAGAAAAAAGCTTGTTTAAATAAAAAATTACAAAAGCATATCCAACGTAATTTTGATGCTGAATTAGCAAACGAATTAGGGTTATCTCCTGGTAAGAAACGTATTTATGTTCAATTTAAAATTGATAAAGACGGATCTATAACAAGTGTTAATGCAAGAGCACCTCACCCAAGATTAAAAAAAGAAGCTATTCGTATAGCTAAAAAGATACCTAAAATGAAACCAGGTAGACAAAGAGGTAGACCAGTAAGAGTAGGGTATACATTACCTATTACTTTTAATGTAGAATAATTTACTTCTAATTATAATATAAAAAAAAGCAATCCAATTTGGGTTGCTTTTTTTATTGGCATACTTCTTGGTTTTAACAGTGTATTAACTTAAAAATTAATTACTATGAAAAATTTAAAGAATACGTCAAACAAAATTTTAAAGAAAAACCCAAGAAAACAATTAGAAAAATTTTCTTCTATTTTTATGCAGCTAGGTTTAGTACTTACATTATTTGTTGTTTTTATTTCATTAGAACATTGAAACAGAAAAAAAGACAGCCGATGTATTTATTCCTTTTGAAACAAATCAATCTACTGTTTTTACTTTTTCACGTTCTGTGGTTATCAAAAAAGTAGAAAAAAAGTAGTTCCTGTGGTTAAAAAACGAGTAATGAAAATAATTAGTACCCCAGTAATTGTTAAAAATACTAATGTTATTGAAGAAACAATTATAAAATCAACAAAAGAAAATAAGAAAACAACAATTAAATCGATTATAAAAGAACCGAAAATTGTTGAAATAGTAGAGAAAACAATACCTATAAATAATGTTCAAAATGCGCCAGTTTTTAAAGGTTGTGAAGGTTTATCCGAAGAAGAAAATAGAAAATGCTTCGAGCGTAAAATACAACGACATGTTCAGCGACATTTTAATTCAGAAATAGCACAAGATGTAGGATTAAGTTCTGGTAAATATAAAATATTAACTCAATTTATAATAAATAAATCAGGAATAGTATCTGATATCAAAATTAGAGCTCCTCATAAAAAATTAGAAAAAGAAACAAATAAAGTAGTGCGTAAAATACCTAATTTTACACCAGGAAAACAAAATAAGAAAGCTGTAAAAGTTAAATATACCTTACCGATTACTTTTAAAGTAGAATAAAATCAAAAACTCAACTATTAAGGTTGAGTTTTTTACTTTTGTATATATGGATAAAACGAACTCTTATTTTTCTCACGAAACTGCTATAATTGATGATAATTGTATTATTGGTAAAGAAACCAAAATTTGGCATTTTAGTCATATAATGTCTAATTGTAAAATTGGTAATTATTGTAATATAGGTCAAAATGTAGTGATTTCTCCAGAAGTAATTTTAGGAAATAATGTGAAAGTGCAAAATAATGTATCTATTTATACAGGTGTTATTTGTGAAGATGATGTTTTTTTAGGTCCATCAATGGTTTTTACCAATGTAATAAATCCTAGAAGCGCTATAAATAGAAAAGATCAATATTTAAAAACTATAGTTAAAAAAGGTGCTAGTATTGGTGCTAATGCAACTATAGTTTGTGGTAATAATATTGGTGAATATGCATTTGTAGGAGCAGGAGCAGTGGTTACAAAAGAAGTACTTCCTTATGCTTTGGTTGTAGGAAATCCATCTAAACAAATAGGATGGGTTAGTGAATATGGACATCGATTAGAATTTGATGAGAATAATGAAGCAATATGCTTTGAAAGCTTTCAAAAATATTATTTAGAAAAAGATAAAGTAATTAAATTATAATTTTTTAATGTCTAATTACTTGTGTATTAGATATAACTTACTTATATTTGAGTAGTGGTTTTAAAACCACTACTTTTTCTTTTTCATAGCAATTTTTCCCACTCAATTTTTTGAGTGGGTTTTTTTATGAATAATTCCCAAATTAAATAACCATAAACAAATAGATATTCTAAACTAACAAACCATAAGTTTTCTTTCCATGGTTCATTTGAATATGCTTGATAACTTAAAATTATGACAATACTCCAAATTAAAGGAAATCGATATTTAGTAAATACAGATAATATTAAAAGTGTTGCGATGTACCATGGATGCATTGTTGTTGTTGTAAAATAATAAAAAGATAAACCAAATAACATTGCTGTAATTAATTCTATCATTGATTTATTTCTTCTAAAAAATGTAATCCCTATTAAAAATAAAATAGTTAATAAAGGACCTATTTTTCCTATGATTGCTATTTCGTTATAACCTCTAAATAAATAACCTATTTCTCTAGCGATATAGTAAAAACTACCATTAAATTCGAAATTCCGAAACCATAATCCAACAGAATTAGAGTAATTTGAAATAAATAAAGGCGAGTAAAAAGGAAGAAATAATACAATAATGCTCACTAGAATAATTCCATAGAAACAAATAAGTTTTGTTATTTTTATTATTGATGAAATTTCTGTCTTTTCTTTTTTGATAAACCATTGAAAAAATAATGGTAAAAATAACAACGGAATTAATTTTACAGTAACAGAATAGGCAAGTAATAACCCTGCTGATATCCATTTTTTTTGTTGTAATTGATATAAACTCAAAATTAAGAAAAATAACATTACAGGTTCAAAATGTAAATTACCTGTCATTTCAATAATGATAAACGGGTTTAAAGTATATAAAAAGATATTATGAATAGGTAAATTTAGTTTTTCTAAGAGTTTTTTTCCAAAATATAAAATTCCAATATCTGCCGAAATTATAATAATTCGCATCACAATTACACTGCCTAAAATGCTTTTGTTAGCCAAAATAGCAGCTATTAAAAAGCATAATTGATTTATAGGTGGATAATTAGTATAATGACTTCCATTCATTTCTCCCATTCCCTTATATAAAGAAATAGCTTCATTTATAGGATACTTTTGTTGTTCTATAAAGATTTTAGGCAATGATAAATACGGATTAAATCCTTCTAAAATCATTCTTCCATCCCAAATAAATCGATAAAAATCTTGTGATAAATTAGGGATTGCAAACAGAAAAATCAATCTAAATAAAATAGAAACACCAACTAGAAGAGGAAAATTATGCTGATTTTTTTTCCATAAAAAATAAGTGCTACTAAATAGTGCACACCATAAGAAAAATAGTTGTAAAAAATTTGTTCTATCTAAAAAAAAAGCGACTAAAAAATAAAGAATACTGCTAATAAAAGTTAGCAGTATTGCATTGTTTTTTTTCCAGAAGTACATTAGGCTTTAGAAAATAATGATTTGAAAAATACATAACCAAAACCTACACATAGCATTAAGTGAAAAGGAAACAATCCAAAATCACCGCCTTGGTCACCTACAATAAAAGCACTATACATACCAAATGCAAAATAAAGAGCCAAAAGACCTTCAAAAATTACATGTAAAGAAACTTTTTTTCTGATATATTTATTGTTTTTCCAACCATCTTTTACCGACTTAATATTAAATTTAGGTGTACGAACAAATTCACTTTTTTTACCATAATGACCCTCTAAAACAGCAATAGAGTTATGTAATGAAAATCCCATCGCAATAGAAAAAAAGGTAAAAAATGTACCAATATAACTAAAGAAACTCTTAATTCCACTACCGTAAGTTCTTTTGTACATATGCCAATAGCAAACAAAAAATATAACAGAGCTAATTACAAAAAAGCTCATCATATAAAAATATGGTTTTAAATGTTCATATTCGTTTTTTATATATAGCATAGGAATACTTAGTACACCAACTAAAAATACATTTAAAAACATTGAACTATTTAATAAATGTAATAATCCGTGAACTTTAGATTTAAAAGGCAAGTTATTATTACCAATAACTCTTTTTGCCATTTTCTGAAAGTTTTCAGCACCACCTTTATTCCATCGAAATTGTTGCGAGCGTGCAGCACTAATAATTACGGGTAATTCAGCAGGAGTTTCAACATTTTCTAAGTATTTAAACTTCCAGTTTTTAAGTTGCGCTCTATAACTTAAATCTAAATCTTCAGTTAAAGTATCGCCTTCCCAGTTACCAGCATCATAAATACATTGTTTACGCCATATACCAGCAGTACCATTAAAATTGATAAAATGACCTTTACTATTTCGTCCTACTTGTTCTAAAGTAAAATGAGCATCTAAGGCAAAAGCTTGAATTTTAGTTAAGGTAGAATAATTTCTATTGATGTGTCCCCAACGAGTTTGAACAACACCAATTTCTGAATCTTTAAAATAAGGAACTGTTTTTTCTAGCCAATCTTCTTGAGGTAAAAAATCAGCATCAAAAATAACAATAAACTCTCCTTTGGCAACTTCTAAACCTTCTTTTAATGCTCCTGCTTTAAATCCTTGTCTGTTTTTTCGACAAATATGTACAATATCTAATCCTGTTTTTTGAAGCTCTTTTATTTGTTTTTCTGTAGATATTACAGATTCATCCGTAGAGTCATCTAAAACTTGAATTTCTAACTTTTTATTTGGGTATTTTATTTTGGCGATGTTAGTTAACAAACGCTCCATCACATATAATTCGTTAAAAACGGGCAATTGTATGGTTACAAAAGGAATTTCTTCAGGTTTTGAAAAATCGAATTTAGGTGAATTATCTTTTTGTTTTTGAGCCTTTAAATAATTAAACAATAAGTTTAATTGTGCCAAAGCATACATAAAAATAAGAATTAACGAAATAGCATAAACTACTATTATAATGTATTCTACAATCATTATTTGAAACTATATTTGAATATCCAACTTAATATTTTAACGCCCGCAAATATACTACCTTTTACCGTTCCTGAAACTTTTGAAACTCCAATTCTGTTTCTATATTTCATAGGAATTTCTACGTAACTAAATTTTTGTTTTAGTGCTTTTAATTGCATTTCTACTGTCCATCCGTAGGTTTTATCTTCCATATTTAAGGATAGTAATTTATCATATTTAATAGCTCTAAAAGGTCCTAAATCGGTGAATTTTGCTCTAAAAAATAATTTCATTAAAAAGGTAGCTAACCAATTTCCGAATATTTGTTGCGGTGTCATAGCACCATCTTCTCGTAATTCTTTTACACGAGCACCAATTACAAAATCGATGTTTTTATCTATAATAGGAGCAATAAGTTCGGTTAATTGTTCAGGATAATCAGAATAATCGCCATCTAAAAAAACAATAATTGTTGGTTTTTTTTCTGATGATGCAATATAATCCATACCTTTTAAACAAGCGTATCCATAGCCTTTTCTGTTTTCTTGTAGAACAGTAGCACCTGAATTTGTAGCATTTTCAACTGTGGCATCCGTAGAATTATTACTAATCACGATTATTTCATCAACAATTGATGGAATATCGTTAATAACTTTTGCGATAGAATCTTGCTCGTTATAAGCAGGAATAATCACTTTAATTGATTGTTTCATTTATCTTAAGTCGAACAAATTATTTTCTTTTTTAAAAGATTTTAAATCTGTCCATTCTTTTATTTTTTTTCCTTGATGATATTTTTCAGCACGAATTAATTCTTGATTATAATATCGTAAACAATATCCATTTTTTTGGTTATCTTTTAATTGGCATTTATGATTTACAACTCCTTTACTATCATAAAATAACCACCATTTACTTTTTTTACCATCAATAAAATGACCTTCTTTTAAAGTCGTTCCATTTTGGCGATAAAAATACCAATATTTTACGGAGCGGTTTCGCTTAAAGTTACCTTCTTTTTTTAATTGACCATTTCTATAATAAAATTTCCAATAATCAGATTTAAAAGATTTTTTAATCCAGCCTTCTTGTTTCAAATTACCATTATCAAAATATTTTTTTTGATATGTTTTTTGCGAAAACATTATCATCGAAATAAAAAACAAGAAGATGAATAGTTTATTTTTCATTGATTAAATCCATTAAATTAACATCGTTTCCTAATAATATTTCAGTAGGATTAATTCTTCCTTTTTCAGGACCATTTTCCAATTTTAAAACGCCTCTTGGGCAAACTGCCGAGCAAACTCCACATCCAACACAGCTAGAACGTACAATATTTTCGCCTTTTTGAGCATAGGCTCTTACATCAATTCCTTGTTCACAGTAAGTAGAACAATTTCCACAAGAAATACATTGCCCTCCGTTTGTTGTAATTCTAAATCGAGATTTAAAACGTTGGATAAAACCTAAATAAGCAGCTAAAGGACATCCGAATCTACACCAAACACGATTTCCAAAAATAGGATAGAACCCTGTACCAATTACACCTGCAAAAATAGCACCGATTAAAAATCCATAAATATCTTGAATTGTTTGTGTTTTAATACCAATAACTTCATTTGCACCCGAAAAGAAAGTATATAAAGCAAAGCCTGTCATCACCAAAACAAAAATAAGTACTGTATGAATTACAATACGTTCGACTCTCCAAGAAAGTAATGTTTTGCTTGATAATTGTCTGTAAGGATCTCCTAGTGTTTCTGCCAATCCACCACATCCACAAACCCATGAACAATACCATCTTTTTCCGAAGAAATAAACCATTACAGGAACTATAATAATGGTTAAAATAACTCCCCAAACCAAAATAAATAAACCAAAACCACCGCTGGCTAATAATTCATCTAAATTCCATTTGAAAAAAAAATCATAATCTAAAGGAAAGGCATTTTTAAAGTCGTACCAAGGTTTTTCGAAGCGAACTAAAATTTCTGGAATTAAAAAAGCAAATACAATTTGAAAGAATAAAACAGAGGTTGTTCTTAAAATTTGATATTTATTATGACGATATTTAATATACATTCTTACTGCCATAACCGACATTACTGTACAATATAAAAATCCGTATAAAAACCATTGACTTGCAGGATTTCCACTAATTGATTCACTAATCGGATCAACTAAATATACCCAGTTTACTATGAAATCAGGATAAAAATATAACAGTATATAAAAAGTAACCAAGAAGATAAAAGCAAACCAACCAATCCAACCACGATTTGTAGCTGCGTTTAAAAATATTCCATCATTTTTGATACCTGCATTTCCTAATAAAACGACATCAGGAACGATAAAAAGTAACGCACCAATAATTCCTAAACCGAATGTTAAAAACCACATCAAACCTGTATTGTCGGAAGCAAGTCTGTTTCCTGCTTTTTTAGCAAGCGTAAAACTTAAACTATGCGGTTTTCCAAATATTTTATATTGATATTGTTCTCCTTTTTTAGCCCAATTTTTTTCAGCATCATATTTTGCAATAAGTCCGTTATAATGTGTGTTAGAATTTTCATACGCTTTTATAACACGACTCGAAAATTGAAAAATATTTAAATCTTCTGAAGTTACAACAGCCTTGCTTAATTCATCATTTATAACCGTACTTTTATACTGTTTTTCTTTGATAAAAGAATCTAATTCGGCTTGTTCTAAACGGAAAGAACCTGTGAAAATAGTTCCTATAAAGATACTTAATCCGATTAAGAAAATTATTAGACCTGTTTGTTTTATGATTTTCATATATTATGATTTACTAAAAATTCGTATCCAACTTTTCTTTTTTAGTTGAATAGTACTATTATTTTCTTTGTTGAATTGTGCTATTATTTCTGGCTCATGAAGTTTATAAAATTCGGGATCAAAATTAGCATCGGCTAAATGTTCTAACACATATTCTACAGAACGTTTTTCGGTTAAAACTTTATCAAAAAAATGATGACGCATTCTAATTCCGAAGGTATTTATTCCGATAAATTGATGCGTTTTTTTATCATAATTAATATGAATACATTTTTTACCACTTTGATGTTCCCAATAAAAACGAGCTTCATTTTCTTTTGTTTCTGCCCAAACCCAACCATAAGTTTGATATTCAATATCCATAAATTTGGCAGAGTTAAACCAATGTCCAGGTTTATATGCTGTTTTATTATCACAAATAGTTTGCGCAACAGTTTCGCCCATCATTCTTCCTGTGTACCAAACGGCTTCAATAGGTGGGCGCTGATTTATGGCGTTGTGTTGTTGGGCACAATCGCCAATTGCATATATGTTTTTAATATTTGTTTCTAAAAATCGATTTACTTTTACGCCTCTTTCTATTTCAATTTCAGATTCTTTAATAAAATCAATATTAGGAGAAACACCTGCTGTTAATCCAACAACATTACATTGAATTTCTTCACCTGTTTCTTCAATAATAATCGATTTTACGTGTCCGTTTTCATCAGCTTTAATTTCTTTTAAATTGACACCTAAACGTAAATCAATATGATTTGCTAAAATTTCTTTGTTAAGCATTTCCGATTCTTGAGCAGGCAAAACACCATTCCAAAAACTTTTATCACGAACTAAAAATGTTACAGGAATATTTCTGCTGTGTAACATTTCTGCTAATTCTATTCCAATCAAACCGCCACCAACAATTACAGCTCTTTTACAGGTTTTATTATCAGGAGCAAATTTTTCTAATTTTTCTAAATCTTGTTTATGATACATTCCCATAACGCCTTCTAAATCTTGTCCTTTCCAACCGAATTTATTGGGTTTACTTCCTGTAGCAATAATTAATTTATCATATGCTAGGGTTTCATTGTTATCAAAAATGACTTCTTTATTAGATGTATTTATCTTAGAAATGAGTCCTTTTTTAAGCACGATTCGGTTTTTTTTCCAAAACCAAGGTTCGTAAGGTTGTGTGTGCTCAAATTTCATGTGTCCCATATAAACATACATTAAAGCAGTTCTTGAGAAAAAATATTTAGTTTCAGATGAAATAATAGTAATTCTTTTGTCTGATAATTTTCGAATATGTCTGGCAGCAGTAACACCAGAAATTCCATTACCAATAATAACAACATGTTCCATAAAAGTTGATTTGCAGTTAGGTCGTTGTTAAAGTTAATAACTTAACAGGATAAATAAATTTAGAATCAATTTAAATAAGGATGTAATGTAAGTTGATTAAAAATATGTCGTCTTATTATATAAATATAAAAAAGCTTAAAATGGAAATTAAATCAAGATACATTGCTGTATTAATCGTTTTATTTGGTTTTTCTGAAGTGTTTTCTCAAGAAAAACAAGAAGAAGAAAAAAGTAATATTCAAACTTACACACCTTCTAAATTATTGAATAAAGGACAGTGGGATATTAAATGGGGAAATAATTTATACACAGAAACAAAGTTTACTAATGAAAATGGAAATTCATTATCAAAAGACCGAGCTAATTTTTTTACTTCATCAGTAGAAATTTTTACAGGAATTTCTGATAATAATCGTTTTAATGTTGGTCTTTTAGCAGAATTTCGTTCTAATACTATCGGAGGTAGGCAAGCATTTTCTGTTTTTAGTTTAGAAGATACAAATTCTGATAGAAAAGGAATTACATCAATAGCGCCTGCAATAAAATTTCAACCTTTTAAAAATATTGCTAATTTTTCGGCACAGTCAGCAATTCATATTCCTTTAGTAAAGAATGAATCTGATAGTAATGGTGTGTATTTAGATCAAACTTCATGGATATTTCAAAACAGGTTTTTTTATGATTATACTTTCGAAGGAGATAAATGGCAGTTATTTACAGAACTAAATACCGAATACAGTTTTGGAGAAGAAAAAAGTTACGCAAACAATACTTATTTATTAGCACCAAGTATTTTTATGAGTTATTTTCCAACAAATAAATCGACTGTTTTAGGTTTTGCACAACACTCGCAACGCTTTGGCGATTTTACACAAGATTATACTGCTTTAGGTTTTGGAGGTAAATATCAGATAACAAAAGTTTTAAATTTAGAAGCGATATACAGTAATTTTGTAAGAGGAAATAACAACGGATTAGGGCAAAGTTTTAATATAGGAGTACGAGCATTGTTTTAAAAAACAGTATTTGATAATTTGTTTTTTATTCTGTAAAAGTTAAAAAATAATCATCAATATGTTTCCCCTTTTTTATAGGTATTGACCAACTATGTTGTGTTGATACCTTTTTTGGTTTATTAAATATTTGTTGTCATCTAAAATAAGTTATACTTTAACAATAAAATTTTTATAAATAATAAAATATATGCGAAATAAAATAACAATCATTTTAATTATTTGTATTTGTTTTAGTTCTTTTTCACAAGAAAATATTATTTCTGATGTAAAAATTATTGGATTAAAAAAGACTAAAATTTCGTTTATAAAAAAGATAATATCATCTAAAAAAAATACGCTTTTAGATTCTGTGAAATTATCCGAAGATATTGTGCGTTTAAAGCGTTTACCTGCAATATCAAACGCTTATTTTCAGGTAGTTTTTATTTCTGATGATAAACAGAATGTTTTAATCCATATTGAAGAAAACTTTACAATTATTCCTGAATTTAATATTTGGACAACTACAAATAAGAAAACAGCTTATAAAATTGGGCTGTATGATTATAATTTTTTAGGCGAAAATATTACTCTTGGAGGTTTTTATCAAAATAATGGATTCGATTCTTATGGTATTAATTTTAGTGCGCCAACATTATTTTCTAATAAATGGGGTTTAGGATTGCATCATCAAAAATGGATTAGTGAAGAACCTTTGTATTTTGCTGATAAAACGGCTAATTATAAATATCAAAATACTTCCTACGAAGCACTGGCTATTTATCAAATAAATTTTAAAAATAACCTTCAATTCGGTTTCAATTATTTCAAAGAAAAATACGATTATTTAAAAGGAAGTACATCGCCTGATATTCCTTTAACTTTAGATGTTAACAAGTGGTTATTTAAAACTGTTTATACTTATGATAATTTAAATTATCATTATGAATATATAAACGGTTTTAAAAATGAATTATACGCACAATATGTAATTTCTGAAAATTTGTATCAAGATGATTTTTTAATTTTTTGGAACGATTTCTTCTATTTTAAAAGAGTTGGAAAAAAAGGAAATTGGGCAAACAGATTGCGTGTAGGATTGTCATCAAATATAAAAAGTCCTTTTGCGCCTTTTGCTTTAGATAATAATGTGAATTTACGTGGCGTAGGTGTTTTGGTTGATAGAGGTACGGGAAGTATCGTTTGGAACACAGAATACAGACATACTTTGTACAATAATAAATGGTTGGCAATACAAGGAAATGCTTTTGTTGATACTGGTAGTTGGCGAAATCCTGGAGGTAATCTTAGTGATTTTGTTCAAGAAAAAAATATTCAAGTTTACTCTGGGTTTGGATTGCGATGTATCAATAAAAAAATATTTAATGCCGTATTTAGAATCGATTATGGTTACGGATTAACTAAAAATACATCTAAAGGATTTGTTTTTGGTATTGGTCAATATTTTTAATTTGATATTATCAACTTTCTTTATTTAACGGATATATTTCTTGATTGATAAAATCTTTCGGAAAATATTCATCACCATTAAAACCTATTTCAATATCTCTACCAGAATGTGGAATGTAATTTGTTTTAAAAATATAATCCCAAATACTTAATGTAATTCCGAAGTTTACACCAGTTCTTCTTTCTTTAGGTAATTCTTTTGCATGATGCCAAATGTGCATTTTCGGATTGTTTAAAATATATTTTAAATAACCATAATCCCAATTAATATTTGCGTGATTTAAGTGTCCGATAGTAATATTAAAAAAATGGACTATTGCAATATCTTTTGCTGTAAATCCGCCCATAATAGCGAGTGGAATATATTTCATTGAATTATAAAGTACAGGTTCCATCCAGTGATAACGTAAATGTGCTGCAAATCCCATTTCTTTTACAGAGTGATGTACTTTGTGAAAATTCCATAGAAATTCATACTTGTGTAAAAGAGTATGAGTAAACCATTGTACAAAATCAATAATGATAAAAAAAGTAAATATTCTTAGCCAAAAAGGGAATTTATTAATATCAAAAAGTTGAAAATTAGCTATTGATAAATCAGCAATACTTAAAATATCATTAAAAAATTGTGCTGTTGCATTTGATAAAGCAATTAGAATAATAAGATTCAATAGAAAAAAATTGAAGAACATATAAAAAACATCAAGCCAAAAATCTTTTCTAAATATTGATTGATGTTTACGCCAAGGAAAAACCATTTCTAATATCCAAACAACTAAAGAAATAATAATTAATCCGTAGAAATAATTTTCCCAGTTTAATTCCATTAAAACAGATTGTTTTATATAATTCCAATAATCGGAATAAGAGTTTTTGATAATATTTAGATAGCTATCCATATAAATTATTTGCCTAAAAAATGTCCTTTAAAATAAGAAAATAAAGTGATATTTTGTTCTAAATAAAATAATTTCGAAGATTATATTAATTATTGGAACAAAAAAAACCATCAAAAATTTTTGATGGTTTTGTAATCGTTTAAAAAGTATTGTTACTTTTTATTATTTTCTTTAATGTATTTATCTAAAGCCATAGTCATTGAAGGAGTTTCAGGAGTTGGTGCAGCAACATCTACACGTAAACCTCTATCTTCAACAGCTTTAATAGTTGAGTTTCCAAAAACAGCAATTTTTGTTTTATTTTGCTTAAAGTTAGGAAAGTTTTCAAATAAACTATCAATTCCAGAAGGACTAAAAAATACTAAAACATCGTAAAAAACATCTTCTAAATCAGATAAATTACTTACAACAGTTTTGTATAAATTGGCACGTTTCCAGTTAATTCCTAATTTATCTAATTCTTCAGGAATTAATGGTTTTAATTTATCAGAAGAAGGCAATAAAAATGTTTCATCTTTATGCTTTTTTATCAATTTAATTAAATCAGGAAAAGTTCTACTTCCAACATAAATTTTACGTTTTCTGTACACAACATATTTTTGTAAGTAGTAAGCTACTGCTTCTGATTGACAAAAATATTTCATAGAATCAGGAACTGTAAAACGCATTTCTTCAGCAATTCTAAAAAAATGATCGACAGCATTTCTACTTGTTAAAATAATTGCAGTATAGTTTTTTAAGTCGATTTTTTGAGATCTAACCTCTTTTCCATCAATCCCTTCAACATGAATAAAAGAGCGAAAATCGATTTTCACTTTTTGTTTTTCTGCTAAATCAAAATAAGGAGAAGTTTCCGTTTTTGGAGCGGGTTGAGAGACTAAAATAGTTTTCACTTTCATATATTTTCTCTTTTACGTAGTAGTTGTTATTTTATAAACAATTATTAGGGGCGCTATTTCAAGAGTGCAAAAGTACAAAATAAAATAAAACAACTTACGTATAACTATTTTTTTGTTATTAATTAAAACTAAAAAAGCCCTGAAAACAAATAAGATAACAGAAAATATAAGTAAAAAAATATGAGATTTAAACGCATATTGATATATAATTATACCAGGAAATAACCATAAACTAAGGCTGTTTAAATAGCCTGATTTTGTTGCTAAAAAATACTTAGTATTGTAGTTCGATTCAATAATATTAGCTAATATAAAATCTAATAAATTTTTGAGTATAAAATATATTGAAACGAAACAACATAATATTATATAGTTAAAAAAACTAGGTAAATAGGCACTAGGAAGCAGTATTAAAAAAAGTAATAAGGAAATTGTAATTGTTGAGAAAAAAAGAATATTATGTAAAAAGGAGAAAAAAATGAAGTATTATCTTCTACTTTTCTTTTGAAAAAACCAGTTGTAAAAAAGGCAAGACTATAATCTCGTAATTTATTTGGTTTTAGAAGTTTCATTATTGCTAACAAAACAATAGCAAATATAATTACTAAGGTAATCCAGTTATTATCAGTTATAATGCGTTCAATTGCTTGCAATCGTATTTGTTTTATGCTTTAATTTAACACAAAATTAGTGATAAATTAGTGTATATTTGCTTAGTTTTAGATGAAAATTACATGAAATCAGACGCTTTAGTTATAATACCTACTTATAACGAAAAAGAAAACATAGCGGCGATAATACAAGCAACTTTTAATCAAAAAAAAGAGTTTGATATTTTAGTTGTCGATGATAACTCACCAGACGGAACAGCTAATATCGTAGCGAAATTACAAAAAGAATATCCTAATAAACTTTATATTGAAAAAAGAACAGGAAAAAATGGATTAGGTACTGCCTATATTCATGGTTTTAAATGGGCAATTGCTAAAAAATACGATTATATAATTGAAATGGATGCCGATTTTTCGCACAATCCTAATGATTTAATTAAATTATATAATGCCTGCGCTATTGATGGAGCTGATGTTTCTGTCGGTTCTCGTTATTCAATTGGTGTAAACGTAGTAAATTGGCCAATGCGCAGAGTTTTATTGTCGTATTGTGCATCTAAATATGTCCGTTTTGTTACAGGAATTCCTGTGCACGATACCACTGCTGGTTTTGTATGTTGGAAACGAAAAGTTTTAGAAACTATTCGATTTGATAAAATTAAATTTATAGGATATGCTTTTCAAATTGAAATGAAATTTAAAGCATGGAAGCATAAATTTACCATTAAAGAAGTTTCTGTTATTTTTACAGATAGAGTTTTAGGAACATCGAAATTAAATTCGGGTATTATTAAAGAGGCAATATTCGGAGTATTAAAAATGAGAATTAAAGGTTTACCAAAATAATAACACAATTATGAAATCATACTTAATTAAAAACGCAACAATCGTTAACGAAAACAAGGTTTTTAAAGGCGATGTTTTAATCGAAGGAAATTATATTAAAGAAATTTCAACTGAAATAAATACAACTTCAGATATTGAAGTTATCAATGCCGAGGGTAAATATTTAATTCCAGGTATGATTGATGATCAGGTGCATTTTCGTGAACCAGGTTTAACACATAAAGCAAACATTGGTACTGAAAGTAAAGCCGCTATTGCTGGTGGAATTACTTCTTTTATTGAAATGCCAAACACAGTTCCACAAGCTACAACTCAAGATTTATTAGAAGATAAATTTCAAATAGCAGCTAAAACATCATATGCAAATTATTCGTTTATGTTTGGTGGAACAAATGATAATTTAGAAGAATTATTAAAAACAAATCCAAGAAATGTAGCGGGAATTAAACTTTTCTTAGGTTCATCAACAGGAAATATGTTGGTTGATAACGAAGAAGTTTTAGAAAAAATATTCTCTTCTACTGATATGTTAATTTCGGTACATTGTGAAGACGAAGCAACTATCAGAAAAAATACGGAAGAATATGTTGCCAAATATGGCGATGATATTCCATTAAAATATCACCCAATTATCAGAAGTGAAGAAGCTTGTTATTTATCTTCATCAAAAGCAATTGAATTAGCTAAAAAAACAGGAGCAAGGTTACACGTTTTCCATTTATCAACAGAAAAAGAAACGCATTTATTCAGAAATGATATTCCTTTAGAAGAAAAGAAAATTACAGCAGAGGTTTGTGTACATCATTTATGGTTTACCGATAAAGATTATGATGAAAAAGGAACACATATTAAATGGAATCCAGCGGTAAAATCTCAAAAAGATAAAGACGGATTATGGAAAGCTTTATTAGATGATAGAATCGATGTAATTGCAACTGACCGTACACCTCATACTTTAGAAGAAAAAGATAACTTATACACAAAAGCACCAAGTGGAGGACCTTTAGTTCAACATGCAGTAACGGCAATTTTAGAAAAAGTAAAAGAAGGCGTTATACCAATTGAAAAAGCGGTAGAAAAAATGTGTCATAATCCTGCAAAACTATTTAAAGTTGAAAAACGTGGTTTTATTAAAGAAGGATATTATGCCGATTTAGTGTTAATAGATAATAATCAAAATTGGACGGTTTCAAAAGATAATATTTTGTATAAATGTGGTTGGTCTCCTTTTGAAGGAACAGAATTTTCAAGTAAAATTACGCATACTTTTGTAAATGGAAACTTAATGTTTGCAAACGGTATTTTTGATGAAAACACAAAAGGAAAACGTTTAGAATTTAAAATATAAATGAAAAATTTTTTTACATACTGGTTTCTTTACTTTTTATGTCTTGTACTACAAGTAATACCATATATGAAAAACCAAAAAATTTGATACCAAAAGATTCTATGGTAGCATTATTAACAGATATGTATATTGCATCATCTGTTAGTAATGTTAAAAATAAGTTTTTAGAAAAAAAGAAAAACTATGTTTTTTTGGTTTATGATAAGTATAAAATAGATAGTACTCGCTTTAGTGAAAGTAATATATATTATACATCAAAAACAGAAGATTATACTTTAATACTTAAAGATGTAAAATATAATTTGGATTCTCTGAAGAATTATTATTTAGAAAAAAGTAAAATAAAAGATTCGTTACTTAAAGAAGCTCCAAATAAAAAGTTATCATTAGAGTTGATTAAGAGAAATAAAAGACTCTCAGAAGAAAAAAAATCTAAGTTAAAATAATTATCAAATTTGAATTTCTTGACAAATACGAGTAATTGTTTTGTTAATTAATTCAAATTTGAAATTTAATTCTTCTGTTATCTTTTTAGATGAATAGTAAGAAATATTATGAGAAGACCTTGCCGAATTTTTTGTTAATAAAGGTTCTTTTTTTGTTACTTTTGATATCAACCAGCTAATTCTCCAAGCAATTGCTGTTATTACTTTTTGAACTTTTATTGATGGTCTTTTTTTCTGTAAACCATCAGCAATAGCAAATAAAATATCTTTAAACGATTTGTTTTCTGAAACTAAAATAAAACGTTCGTTTTTAACGTTTGAATTCATCAATAAAACCATTGCTTTTACTACATCTTGTACATCAACAAAACCAGTGATTCCTTCAGTATAAAACTTAAAACCATTTTTTATTTGTGTAAATAATTTACCAGATCCTTCTTGCCAAAAACCACTTCCTAAAATAACACCAGGATTTACAATAACAACCTCTAAACCTTCTTGGCTAGCTCTCCAAACTTCCATTTCAGCACCATATTTTGTAATGGAATAACCGCTATGAACGTCATTATCTGACCATTCATTTTCTTCATCGATTATTTTTCCATTGATAGCATCGCCAACGGCAGCAATTGAACTCACAAAACATAGTTTTTTGATGTTGTTTTCAATAGAAAAATTAACAATATTTGCTGTTCCATCAATATTTACTTGACGCATTTTATCATAATCTTTCGGGTTAAAAGAAACCAAAGCAGCACAATGATAAACTTCTGTAATATTTTTAAAAACATTTTCTAAAGAAGGAATATCTGTAATATCTGCTTGTATCCAAATTATTTTAGAAAATAACTGTTCAACATCATCAGTATAAAAAGAAAATATTTTTTTTAGATGTGTTCGTTTTTCATCAGTTCTATAAATAGCTGTGATTTCATCATTTTTTTGAGTTAAATGATATAATAAATGTGCTCCTACTAAACCTGTTCCGCCTGTAACTAAAATCATGATTCAAAGATAAATTATTTTAAACAAAAAAAGAGGTCGAAATTTCGACCTCTTTTTATTATTATTTAACTGTTTTATTATAATTTAATATACTCAACATTTTGAATTTTTACATCAAAATATATTTTACCTGAATTTCCATCAGTTCCTTCTATTTTGGTTACTTTAATTAAACCTTTAGCACCGTTTTTATCTTCAAATTCTAAAACAGCTCCTGTACTTAAATTAGTAACTTTTTCAGAAGTAGGAGTAACAATAGTTTCTAATTCAGAAGTAGTTACAGTATCAAAATCTTTAGTAGATTTAGCTATATAAAAATTATTTAAAGGCTCTTGTGTGATATTTATGTTAGCTTTATCAGCAATATCAACAATAGCTTTAGGAAAATCTGAAGCTGAAGCAAAAGAAGCTTTATGAGTATTACCATAATAGTATCCAAAATCCCAAAAAGAAGCAGTTTCTAACCCTGCATTAATAGCATAAGTTTCTCCGTTATATACTGATATAAAAGATTTAGAAGAACCATTTGCTAAAGGAGCGGCTAAAATAACTGCTGAAAATTGTTTGATAGTGGTAGCAGTTGCAGTTGCATTTCCTGCTTTAATAGTAATGGTACCAAAAGCGTTTAAATCGCCATAAGCATTTCTTTTAGAAACATCTCTAAAATCTCCTTTACTAGTTGTTCCTAAAGTGGCAAGACGAGTTGTCCATAATTTATATACAACAACACCATCAGTACTTGTTGGAGCTTCAAAAGGAATTTTGTAGGTAAATTCTTGTCCTTCTTTAGTACCTAAGTCGATTGAACCATCACCTTTAGTTTTAACTGCTGCGGCAACAGTTGATAAATCATAAGCAATAGCTCCTTGTTCACTTCCGTATACATTTTTAGTTATGTATAATCTTTTCAATGTTCTTTTCAGCGTCTGAAAATTTTACAACAACATCTAAAGTAGTACTAGGTTCAGCTGTTAATTCTAATGTTGGGTAATAATCATTAGTATCAATAACTAATTCTTTAGGCGTATTAATACTAGGAACATCAGGGTCTATAGCAAGTCCATTCTGTTCTTCACTACAAGCTGTAAAAGTTGTTCCGATTAAAAATGCACTACATGCGATAAATAATGGTTTCAATAAATTTTTCATTTTTTTTGTTTTAAATTCTTTTTGATAAAAGTATATATTGTTTTTCAAAATATATGCCAAAGAGCTTTATATTTGTGTTAAAAACATAAATATGTTTAATATTTAGAAACAGATTGTGTTTGAATGTCACATTTTTAGCAAATTTTAAGAAATAGTAATCAAATGAAGAATTTAGTAGAAGAATTACGTTGGCGTGGAATGATTCACGACATGATGCCAGGAACAGAAGAGCAATTGCAAAAAGAAATGACAGCGGCATATATTGGTTTTGATCCAACCTCTGATTCGTTACATATTGGAAGTTTAGTGCCAATTATATTACTTGTACATTTAGAAAAATCGGGGCATAAACCTGTAGCTTTAGTTGGAGGTGCAACAGGAATGATTGGAGATCCTTCAGGGAAATCAGATGAGCGTAATTTGTTAAACGAAGAGGCTTTAGCTAAAAATGTAGCAGGAATTCAACGAACTTTAGGACGTTTCTTAAATTTTGATAGTTCTGCTAAAAATGCTCCTTTACTTGTTAATAATTATGATTGGATGAAAGATTTTTCATTCATTGAATTTGCTAGAGATGTAGGTAAACGTATTACCGTAAACTACATGATGGGAAAAGAATCTGTTAAAAAAAGAATTTCTGGAGAAGGTGCTGGAGGGATGAGTTTTACAGAGTTTACTTACCAATTAATTCAAGGATATGATTTTTATCATTTATATAAAAACCACAATTGTTTATTACAAATGGGTGGTTCAGACCAATGGGGAAACATTACCACAGGTACTGAATTAGTTCGTAGAATGAATGTCGGTGAAGAGGCAAAAGCCTACGCAATGACTTGTCCATTAATTACCAAAGCTGATGGTTCAAAATTTGGGAAATCTGAAGGTGGAAATATTTGGTTAGATGCTGATAAAACATCAGTATATAAATTCTATCAATTTTGGTTAAATACTTCGGATGCAGATGCAGAAAAGTATATTAAAATTTTTACTTTTTTAGATCAACAAACTGTTGAAGATTTAATTAAAAAACATCAAGAAACGCCACATGAAAGAGCGCTTCAAAAAACATTAGCAAATGCAGTTACAACTTTTGTACACTCGGAAGAAGCATTAGAAAAAGCAATTGCAGCTTCTAATATTTTATTCGGAAAATCTACTGCTGATGATTTAAAAGGTTTAGACGAACAGACTTTTTTAGATGTTTTTGATGGAGTTCCACAAGCAGAAGTTTCTAAAGATGATATTTCAGAAGGGTTATCAATGATTGATGCTTTATCAGGAAAAACAAATTTCTTAAAATCAAATGGAGATGCTAAGAGAGCTCTAAAAGAAAATGCTGTTTCTGTAAATAAAGAAAAAGTAAAAGAAGATTTTGTAATTACTTCAGAAGATTTAATAGCTGATAAATATGTGTTATTACAACGTGGAAAAAAGAGTTATTTTTTATTGAAAGTAGCATAGTTTTCAAAACTTAAATATAAAAAAAAGCCTTGAGAATTTCTCAAGGCTTTTTTATGTAAATATTTTTTATGAAACAGCTTTTAAACCAAAAGATAAAGGGCATCGCTTACAATTAATTCCTTTCTTTTTGTATTTATTACAGCAGTTAGTTTTTGGTTTTAAACAATTAGAGCTACAAACAGTATCACATATAGTTTCTTTCTGTAGTGAAACTACAGGTATAACTTTCTTATTATCAGTATAAAATATAATCATAATCTATAATATGATGCAAATGTAGTAATTTATTTAGAATAAATAAGAATAATATTTATACCTATTTTTAATTGATAAAAAAAAATACTTGAACTACCTTTACACCTCCTATTTAAAAAATAATTTTTGTTACAAAAACTAAGTATATATTTTTTCATTTTATTATACATGCTTGCTATGTTGCGCCCTATTGCGCCATTTGTTGAGTATGCTATAAATTATGATTATATATCAAAAGTATTATGTATCAATAAAGACAAACCGATGCTTCAGTGTAATGGTAAATGTCAATTAATGCTAAAAATAGCAGAACAACAAGATGATGATTTTAAATCATTACGAATTGTAGCGAAAGATTATCCAATAGGTTTTGTTGAATTTATAGGTGTACCAAAGAAAACTTTAATAACACTTCATAAAAAGGCATTATTTTCATACAATCAAACATATTCTTATTTGTTTGAGGTGTCTATATTTCATCCACCCAACACTTTACTTTTATATAGGTTCGCTTAATATTCACTGGTGTTTTTAACACGGGGTTTATTGGCTGTTTTATTAATTTTTTTAAAATAATTTGTTGATGATTTCAATAGTTCATCAGCATATAAACACATATAAAATGAAAAAAATATTTAATTTATTAGCAATTACTATTGCTTTTACTTTCGCTTCTTGTAATAACGATGATACTCCTTCAACTTTAGAAGGAACAAATAATGTTTCAATTGAATTTGATGCTTCTTTTGGAGATGATGATTTAATTTTAGGAAGTTCATATACTACTGAAAATGCTGAAAAGTTAAAAATATCATCTTTTGATTACATTCTAAGTAATTTTATCTTAGTAACTGATAATGGTGTTGAGATAGAATATCCAAAGGAAAAAGGCTACTTTATTATTAGTGAAGGAGGCGTAGATAAAAAGAAAAATGTAAAAGTTATTTTAGAAGATATTCCTGCAGGAACTTATAATAAAGTGAAATTTGGTATTGGTATAGATCAAGAAAGATATATTGATGGACAAGCTGCACAAGAAGATTTTTGGACAAAAGCCGAAGATTACAGTTTAACATGGAGCTGGCAAGCAGGTTATAAATTTGTTGTTTTAGAAGGTGATTTTACATCAGAAACTCAAACTGAAGAAAGTAAATTTATGTTACATATTGCGAGTAGAGGTACTACTGTTGATTTATATAAAGAAGTAGAATTATCTATGGAAACAGCTTTAGTTAGTAATGATAAATCTCCGCAAATACATATTAAAGTAAATGCTGATAAGATGCTTGATGGTTCTAATAAGATTAAATTATCTGAAGGAGAAACTATTATGGGAGGAGATAAAGCTGCTTTAATTGCTGATAACAATAAAGAAATGTTTTCGGTACATCACGTACATAATGGAAGTGATAGTCATCACTAAAAAACTATAAAAACCAACAGCATTACATTAAAAAATTATCGATTATGTAATGTTGTTGGTTCTATTTTAATCATCCTAAATATTTATACAAATGAAGAAGATTCTACTATTTATAGTTAGTATCTGTCTTTTTACAAGTTGTAATAAAGACCAAGGAGTTTATGAAAAAGTTCCATTAGCTTTTGAAAAACCTAGTAATTTTCCAGAAATAAAATATAACTTAGATAATAATCCGTTAACAGAAAAAGGATTTGAGTTAGGTAAAAAATTGTTTTATGAAGGGAAATTATCTTCTGATGGAGTAGTTGCTTGTGCATTTTGTCATCAACAAAAATTTGCATTTACACATCATGGGCATACTTTTAGTCATGGAGTTGATAATAGAGAAGGTACTCGTAATGCACCACCTATACAGAACATGGCGTTTCAAAGTCAATTTGCATGGGATGGAGCTGCTTTTCATCTAGATTTATTTTCGATAATTCCTATAACGAACCCTGATGAAATGGGGGAAACAGTTACCAATATTTTAGCTAAATTAAAGCAAGATAAGGCTTATGAAAATTTATATTCTTTGGCTTTTGATGATGGTAAAATAAATACAGAAAATACTTTAAAGGCATTATCTCAATTTATGATTATGATGGTTTCTTCAAACTCGAAATACGATAAATATGTTAGAGATGAAGAAGGTGGAGTTTTTACTGATGATGAAAAAGAGGGTTTAAAACTATTTGAAAACAAATGTGCTTCTTGTCATAAAACAGCTTTATTTACGGATGATTCTTTTAGAAATAATGGTTTGCCAATTAATCAAGAAATTAACGATTTAGGTAGAATGCGTGTTACTCTTTTAGAAGATGATAAATTTAAATTTAAAGTTCCTAGTTTAAGAAACATAGCATTAACAGCACCTTATATGCACGATGGTCGTTTTGGGTCGTTAAAATCGGTACTTAATTTTTATGCTAACGGAGTAGAAGAAACTACAAATTTAGATCCATTATTAAAACACTCAGATGGTAGCTTAGGTATTTTAATGTCTGCCAATGAGAAAAATAAAATTATTGCATTTTTAAACACATTAACTGATGAAGAATTTATTAAAGATAAAAGATTTGCTGAAAATTAAAAAAACATACTTGTTATTTTTTACTTTATTAACTACAGTTATGTATTCAGAAAATCCTTTTCCTTCTGATTACCGTCTTTTTTTAGAAGAAGATTGTGATGCTTGTGGTTGCAGTAATAATGGAGGTAGTTTAGGCATGGGAGGTATTCTTGAAAATAATTTTATTGGAGTTAGGTATTTACATCAACAATATGAATCAAAAGATGGTATTTTTAATAATTCGCCTAAAATAGAAGAATCATTTAATACCATGCAAATTTGGTCACGTATTCCAATTACATCAAAATTAGATGTACAAGTATTTGTTCCTTATCATTTTCATACTAGAAATTATATTGATAAATCTACTCAAATAAGCGGTTTAGGAGATGTAAGTTTATTTGCAAATTATACGTTAATTAATCAACAAAAAGGAGCGTATAATGAAACTTCAGATAAAGTAACATCAACAAATCATTTGTTAAAAATAGGAGGGGGGATAAAACTTCCAACAGGTAGTTTTAATGAAAAAAATAATAATGCTATTAATCCGAGTTTTCAATTAGGAACAGGAAGCGTAGATTATATAGCCAATGTACAATATGTATACAAGTATAATAAATTAGGAGTTACAAATTATGTAAATTATTATTATAAAACAATCAATAAAAAAGAGTATAAATTTGGAAATCAATTCAATTTTAACAGTGCTTTTTTCTATGTTTTTAAAGATAATCAAAAGCATTCTTTTGTACCTTCTTTAGGTGTTTCAGGTGAGTTTTATCAAAGTAATGAAAAATTTAACTTAGAGATAAAAAATACCAAAGGACATGCTTTGTTTACAAATATTGGTTTTGAATATAATACAGAAAAAATAACTTTTGGAGCATTAGGAATGTATCCAATAAATCAAAATTTAGCTCAAGGAACTATTGATGTAAAGTATAGAACAAGTTTATACTTTAATTATAATTTTTAAAGAATAAAAAATATTAATATTTAAAATAGATACTTAAATATCAATAGAACAAAATACAATAATGAAAAAAACAATAATAATTTTATTCATAGCGCTTTTAGTGCCTATGATTAATGGTTTTGCACAAATAGTATATAAAGGAAAAATTACTGATAAAAATAATAACCCTATTATAGGAGCTACTATTATTTCTAGTAATAATAAAGGAACAGCTTCTGATTTTGAAGGTGGTTTTTCTATCAAATTAAAAAATCCGAAAGTAAAAATTACAACAGTTGGATATCAAACAAAAATTGTAACATTTTTAAATAAGTTAAACACAATTCAATTAGAAGAAGACTTAGAAAGTTTAGAGGAGGTAATTATATCAGCAAGTAGAGAGGTTCAAAAACGAAAAGATATTCCTGCAGCAATTGGAATAGTATCTGAAAAAGATATTGAAGAAACAAAAGCTTTTGGAATCGAACAGTTGGTAAATCAAGTTCCTGGAGTGTATATGAGTACTTCAATGGCGGCAAGTAATGAACAACATATGATGGCTATTCGTAGTCCGATATCAACAAAATCGTTGTTTTTATACTTAGAAGATGGTTTGCCGATTCGTCCTGTTGCGGTGTTTAATCACAATGCTTTGTTGGAAATGAATAGTACTGCTTTTGGTAGAGTTGAGGTAGTAAAAGGACCTGCATCGAGTATTTATGGAAGTGAAGCTATTGGAGGAAGTATTAATTTTATGACTAAAAATCCGAGAAAAGAATTCGGAGGATCTGTCGATATTGAAGCAAATACTTTAGGATTACAAAAAATAGGAGCAGAAATATCAACAACAGTTTTAGATAAACACGGTTTTTATGTAGGTGTACATAAAATACGTCGTGTAAATGGATTACTTGAACATTCTGATTATGAAAAATTTGCGATTACTTTTAAAAATGTAAACGATTTTTCTGAAAATTTACGTTGGACAAATACTGTTTCTTTTATCGATTTTCGTTCAGATATGGGATCAAGTTCTTTATCCGAAGAAAATTATTTAGCAGGAAAATATAAGAGTAATCACACGTTTGCAGAAAGAGTTGCTACAACTTTACGTTTTCGTACTACGTTAGATAAAAAATGGAATGAGAACAATAAAACGTCTTTTAATTTTATCTATAGAAATAACGAAATGAATCAAATTCCTTCTTATAGAATTTCAACAAGAAGTCCGTTTGGAGAAATTAATTCGAATAAATTTACAAGTGCAGTAGGGCTTGTGCAACATAAAATAGACTTTAATTTTGCTGATGCTTCTTTAATTGTTGGTGGTACTGTTGATTATTCTCCGCAAGATTATTATGCCAAGAAAATTGAAGTAACTTATAATGAAGATACACAAAAGTTTGTTAGTTATAAAATGACTGATTTGTATAATATGTTTTATCAGGCTGATATTTTAAATTATGCAACTTATGCTCAATTTGAAATTTCGCCGTTAGATAATTTGAAATTAACAGCCGCGGTTCGTTACGATGGTTTTAGTTATGATTACGATAATAAAGATGAAGGAGCTTCAGGAGTTAATGACCAAAAAGTAACTTATAATAATATTTCGCCTAAAGTTGGATTAAATTATAATATCACTAATAAATCAGGGATTTACTCAAATTATTCAAAAGGATTTACTCCGCCACAAATAGGTTCGTTATTTAGAAATAGCGGTATTGAAGGAGAAGTTTACAAATTAAAACCAGCAAATTTTGATAATTATGAAATTGGAGGATATGTTACTGTAAATTCTGAGATTAAATTAGATGTTGCTGTATATCGATTAGACGGTAAAAACAGATTAGTTACAACTTCTGATGATAGCGGAAATTATTTACAGCAAAATGCTGGAAAAACTCGTTCGCAAGGAGTTGAGTTAGGTTTTAATTGGGAAATATTAAATAACTTAACTTTTGATTATAACGGAAGTTATGCATCACATAAATATCTTGATTTTTATGAGGCTGTAAAAGATAATAAAACAAAAACATATTCAAAAATTGACCATTCAAATACGGATATGCAAACTGCGCCAAATTATATCGCTTCAATGTCGTTAAAATATAAGCCTATTGATAATTTATTATTGACTTTACAGCACGAGCAAATAGGAAAATATAATACTAGTTATGAAAATCAAGTAGTAATTGGAGAAGATACTTTAGGAAACGATATTATGGGAACGGCTGTTTATGATGGGCATCATCTTTTTAATTTAAAAGCTGTTTATACTTACAAAAAAATTGATATTTGTGCACAAGCTTTAAATATTTTTGATGAATTATATTCTACAAGAGCTTCTTATCGATATGGTAAAAACTCTTATAGTGTAGGTGCTCCAAGAGCATTTCATTTTGGAATGAAGTATAACTTTTAACACGAAAAAACTTCTTATCTATTAAGATAAGAAGTTTTTAAATTTTTTATAAAATGAAAAATAGAAAACTAAATCAATGGCTTTGGAAATGGCATTTTATTGCAGGAATTATTTCCTTGCCTTTTATATTGGTGTTATCTATTACTGGAGCTATTTATTTGTTCAATCCAGATGTAGAAAGTAAAGAGGTTGCAAAAATTCAAGACGTTGAAAATTTGCATAAAACACCAATTTCGTATCAACAACAGTGGGAGAATGCTAAAGAAAAATTAAAAAAGAAACCAAGTTCAATGGTTATTAATACAAATCCTGATAAAGCAACAGCATTTATTTCAGGTAGGTTCAGTCATAAAACAACAGTTTTTGTAAATCAATATACAGGTGAAGCTACAGGAACTTTTAGTCCTAAAGATACTTGGATGTACACCGTTAGAAAATTACATGGTGAGTTATTAGGAGGCAAAATAGGAACTAAAATTATTGAGTTAATTGCCAGTTGGATGGTGGTTTTAATTTTAACAGGAATCTATATTTGGTGGCCATTTTCTAGTGGGATAAAAGGTGTTTTTACAATCCGATTTAAAGAAGGAAAAAGAATTTTATTTAGAGATTTACATGCTGTTACAGGTTTTTGGATGTCTCTTTTATTATTACTTGTTTTAGCGGGTGGTTTACCTTGGACAGATGTTTTTGGAAGTAATTTTAAATGGGTTCAAAAAGTAACCAATACAGGATTTCCTAAAACATGGAGCGGACGTGGTTTAACATCCGAAGTAAAAGAAAAAAGAATGACCATTGAAGAAATGGTTGCTATTGCAAATCAGCAAAAATTACAAGGAACTGTTAGTATTGGTTTGCCAAAATCAGCAAAAAGTACTTTTAGTGTTTCGAATAGTACTTTTCCTTTAGATGCTCAAAAAAAGTTGCATTTCGATCAGTATTCAGGTAAATTAATAAAAGAACATACTTGGAGCGATGTCGGGTTTTTAATGCGTGGCAGAATGTGGGTTATGGCATTTCATCAAGGGCAATTTGGTGGTTGGAATTGGTGGTTGATGTTTGGCGTTGCTGTGGGTTTAACATTAATGACTGTTGCAGGTTTATTTTCGTATTTATATAGAAAACAAAAAGGAAGTTGGTGTATTCCAAAAGTATCATCTCAATTTAAAGTAGGGAAATCAATTTTATTGATATTGGTGTTATTAGCTATTTTATTACCTGTTTTTGGTGTGAGTCTAATTTTGATTTTAATCGTTGAAAAACTTTTTAAATTTAAAAAAACTCATTAAAACTACTTTTAACAAAAGTATAGCTAATGATTACGGAATAGTTTTTGTAAGTATTTGTAATTTTGAAGACGAAATAGTCATAATAACAACTTTTAAAATAATTTATAATGAAAAATAGAATCTTTCTTACAGCGGTTTTAATGCTTACAGTATTTTTTTCTAATACTGTAATGGGGCAGAAATTTGAAAAATTAGATAGAAGCCCGATGGATGCCGCAAGTTATCCAAGTAGTTCTCGTATTTCAGATAAATTAGTGAAAGTAATTTACAGCCGTCCGCAATTAAAAAGAAGAGCTATTTCTAAATTAGCACCGAATGAAAAAGTTTGGAGAACAGGAGCTAACGAAGCTCCAGAAATTACGTTTTATAAAGATGTAAATTTTGGAGGTAAAGAAGTTAAATCAGGAACTTATACTTTGTTTACGATTCCTGGGGATAAAGAATGGACGGTAATTTTAAGTACAGCAAAAAATGTTTGGGGTGCTTATTCTTATAGTGAATCTGAAGATGTGGTAAGAGTATCGGCTACTATTTCTAAATCAAAAAAATCGATTGAAGCATTTTCAATTGTATTCAACGGACAAGAAAATGATGCAATCATGTATTTAGGATGGGGAAAAGTAATTGTATCTGTACCAGTAAAAGGATAATCATAAGCGATTAAATAATAGTAAAAAACTAGGTTTGAAAATCATACGATTTTTGAACCTAGTTTTTTTTGCTTCAGTTTGTTTTTATTAGCAATAAATAAACAAATATATTATTTAAAATAAACGTAAATTTGTAGCTTCTTAAACGAAATACAATGCAATATAATCATCAAGATATAGAAAAGAAATGGCAACAGTTTTGGGCAGATAACCAAACATTTAAAGCCAGTAATGAATCAGAGAAACCTAAATATTATGTGTTAGATATGTTTCCTTATCCTTCAGGAGCGGGTTTACATGTTGGGCATCCTTTAGGATATATTGCATCTGATATTTATGCACGTTATAAGCGTCATAAAGGATTTAACGTATTGCATCCGCAAGGATATGATTCTTTTGGTTTACCAGCAGAACAATACGCAATTCAAACAGGTCAGCATCCAGCAATTACTACCGAAACAAACATTAATACGTACCGTCGTCAGTTAGATACTATTGGTTTTTCTTTCGATTGGTCTCGTGAGGTGAGAACTTCTAGTCCTGAATATTATAAATGGACACAGTGGATTTTTATCCAATTATTTAATTCTTGGTATAATAAAGATTCTGATAAAGCAGAAGATGTTTCAACTTTAATTTCAGTATTTGAAACGGAAGGAAATGCATCTGTAAATGCAGTTTCAGAAGAAGATATCGCAGTTTTTTCTGCGGAACAATGGAATGGTTTTTCTGATAAAGAAAAAGAAGCTATTTTATTACAATATCGTTTAACTTATTTATCTGATACCGAAGTAAACTGGTGTCCAGGATTAGGAACGGTATTGGCAAATGATGAAATTATAAACGGAGTATCAGAACGTGGTGCGCATCCTGTAATTCGTAAGAAAATGACCCAATGGTCTATGCGAATTTCAGCATATTCACAACGTTTGTTAGATGGTTTAGAAAACATCGATTGGCCACAACCTTTAAAAGATAGCCAAACAAATTGGATTGGAAGAAGCGAAGGAGCAATGGTAACTTTTAAAGTTGATGCTTTAGAAGTGGAAGCTGGTGTAAAATTATCGTTCAAAGAATTAGAGGCATTAAAAGAAATGCGTTTAAACTTATCAAAGGCAGAAGAAGTTCTTTGGAATGAATTAAAAAATAAAAAAGGAGCATCAAAATTTAGAAAAAAATATACTATTGGTACATTTTTAGTAGATTATGTATGTTTAGCAAAAAATATTGTTGTCGAATTTTCTGGTAAAGAAGACGAAGCAGCAAGAACTACGTATTTTACAAACGAAGGACTTCATATAGTTCGTTTTACAAATGAAGAGGTTTTAGAAAATGTTTTAGGTGTTGTATCTAAAATTAATAATACCATTCAATTTGCAAAACCTCTTGAAAAATCAACAGTTGAGGTAGCAGAAACAGTAGTACAAAACGATTATAAAATAGACGTTTTTACTACAAGACCTGATACTATTTACGGAGTATCTTTTATGACACTAGCTCCAGAACATGAGTTGGTAACTAAAATTACAAGTGAATCTCAAAAGAAAGCTGTTTATGCTTACATAAAAGCAACAGCAAAGCGTTCTGAAAGAGATAGAATGGCAGATGTAAAAACTATTTCAGGAGTATTTACAGGAGCATATGCTTTACACCCATTCACAGGAAAACAAGTGCCAATTTGGATTGGTGATTACGTATTAGCAAACTACGGAACAGGTGCAGTTATGGCAGTTCCTTGTGGTGATCAACGTGATTATGACTTCGCAAAAAACTTCGGATTAGAAATTCCTAATATTTTTGCTGATGTTGATATTTCTGAAAATGCTCATGCAGATAAAGAAGGAACAAAAATTGCAAATTCTGATTTCTTAGATGGTTTATCATATAAAAAAGCCGTGAAATTAGCTATCTATGAAATGGAAAAGCAAGGTTTCGGTTTTGGAAAAATAAACTACCGTTTACGTGACGCTGTATTTAGTCGTCAGCGTTATTGGGGAGAGCCTTTTCCAGTTTTTTATAAAGATGGAATGCCACAAATGATTGACGCAAAATACTTGCCAATCGTTTTACCAGAAGTTGAAAAATATTTGCCAACTGAAGATGGAAAACCACCTTTAGGAAATGCTGAGGTTTGGGCTTGGGATACTGAGAAAAATGAAGTAGTTTCTAACGATTTAATTAATAATGAAACTATTTTTAATCTAGAATTAAATACAATGCCAGGTTGGGCAGGAAGTTCTTGGTATTTTAATCGTTATATGGATGCTACAAATGATGGAGAATTTGTAAGCAAAGAAGCGGCTGATTACTGGAAAGAAATCGATTTATATATTGGAGGTTCTGAACATGCAACAGGACATTTATTATATGCTCGTTTTTGGCAAAAATTCTTGTTCGATAAAGGAGCTTTACCTGTTGATGAGTTTGCTAAAAAATTAATCAATCAAGGAATGATTTTAGGAACATCAGCACTTGTTTATGAAGCATTGTTTGATGGTAAAAAACATAATTTATATGTTTCAGCTGATTATTTTCAAGGAGAAAATCAAATAGAAGATACAGAAGCCGATGATAAATTAGGTTCTCGATTACATAAAAAATTAGTCGAAGCAGGTTTAACAGAAGAAACAGAAGAATCTTTAACGTACAGACCAATTCATATTTGTGTAAGTACTTTAGAAGGAGATATCAATATAAATATTGATAAATTAAAAGCTTGGAGATCAGAATTTGAAACAGCAGAATTTGTTTTTGGAAGAGATAATCAATTTGTTTGTTACAGAGAAGTTGAGAAAATGTCTAAATCGAAACACAATGTTGTAAATCCTGATTTAATTTGTGAAGAATTTGGTGCAGATGCATTACGTTTATTCGAAATGTTTTTAGGTCCTTTAGAACAAACCAAGCCTTGGAAAACTTCAGGTATTTCAGGAGTATATTCTTTCTTAAAGAAATTATGGAAATTATATGTTGGCGAAGAAGGAGTTATTGTAACAGAAGCTGAACCAACTAAAGAAGAGTTAAAGGTTTTACACAAAACAATTAAAAAGGTAGAAGAAGATATTGAGAATTTCTCTTTCAACACTTCGGTTTCTACTTTTATGATTGCTGTAAACGAATTAACTGCTTTAAAATGTAATAAACGTGCAATTTTAGAGCCAATATTAGCTTTAATTTCACCATATGCACCACATATTGCGGAAGAATTATGGAATCAATTAGGACATGAAGGTTCAATTTCAACTATTGATTTTCCAATATTTGAAGCATCTTATTTAGTGGAAAGTTCTAAAAATTATCCAGTTTCTTTTAACGGAAAAATGCGTTTTACTTTAGAGTTAGCATTAGATTTATCAAAAGAAGAAATTGAAAAAATTGTAATGGCTGATGAACGTACAATTGCACAATTAAAAGGAGAAACTCCTAAAAAGGTAATTATTGTTCCTGGAAAAATAATTAATATTGTAGGATAATACTTAAAATATAAAATATTTAAAAGCCACAAACAAATTTGTTTGTGGCTTTCTTTTTTTAGTTATTTTCGTTAAAAAATATAACTATGAAATTACTTAAAATCATTTGCTTTTTATTCACTTTTACTTTATTAACAAATTGTGCTTCTGGTTATAAATCAATTAATCCAGCTAGTTTAAATTATTTATCTAAAAGCATTGATAACGGTGTTATTCTTGAATATAAATATGAATTATTAAATAAAAAATATAAGAAAAAAGAATTAGCTAAGGGTATTAAGTTAATTGCAATTAAGCTTACAAATAATTCGAATAAAGATTTAACTTTTGGTGAAGATTTAAAATTGACTTATGATGACGGTACGGGTTTATATATTATGGAAAATGAATTGATTTTTAAATCGTTAAAACAAAGTGTTACTTCTTATTTATGGTATTTATTATTAACACCACTTAATATTTATACAACAAGTTATAGTAGCCGAGGTTATGAAGAAACTAGTTCAACACCTGTTGGTTTAATTATTGGTCCAGGATTAGCAGCAGGAAATATGATTGCTGCAGGTTCTGCAAATGAAAAATTTAAAAAAGACTTATTAAACTATAATATTAACGGTACTATAATTAAAAAAGGAGAAAAAATATCAGGATTAATTGGTGTAAGGTCTGATAGCTATCATAGTATTAAAGTTCGTGTTTTAGAATAATTTTTAATAGAAATAACGATAAATGGTGATGTATAATAATTTTATACATCACCATTTTTTATATAATAAATATTTTATGAGTAAATTATCGATTAAAAGTTCTTGGCTTTTTTTATTAATACCTATCGGAATTATTTTTTTTGTAGTTACACCACAGCTTCAAAATCAATATGAAAGATATAACAATAATCAAATAACGCTTCAAAATGATATTCGCACTTTAGATTCATTAAAGCAATCAAAAAAATTAAATCGAAAAGGTACACATCTACTTAAAAGATTAGAAATTACGGTTGCTGTTCATCAAAAAGTTTATGGAAAACAAAAATTTCTATATTATAAAACAGGTGGAATGTTACTTGTTTTAGTCTTTATGGGAATCGGTATGCTAGTAACAAGTTATCTTTCTAATAGAAAAAAAACATCCTCTAAAAACAAACAAATCGATTTTACTTTTGATGATTTTAATACCGATGAAATAGGAAGAAGTATTTCGTGGGATGGTTTAGAAAGTTCAGGAAGCAATTTTGCCAGTGAAACATTTAAAAAAACAGCACAAGGTTATAAAATAACAGGAAGTTCGTTTACGAAAGTTTTTGCGTGGAGTTTTTTATTGATAGGATTAAATTATGTAGCTGTTTCAATTTATGAATATTATCAAACTTCTGATATTCCGCTTACTTTTATGAAAGGCGGAAAATTATTTTTTACATCAGGAGGTGTTTTCTTAATTGTAGGAGTTATTTTATTATTTATGTTTTCTCCAAAAGCATATATATACACCCGAAAAAGAAAAATTATTGTTGGAGGAGAATTATTAACTTTTCAACAAATACACGCCTTACAGGTTTTAGAAAAATTTATATCAGGTAACAGCTCTTCGGGAAGTTATTTTTCTTATGAATTAAATTTAATCACTAAAAATGGAGAACGTTATAATTTATTAAATCATGGTGATAAAACCTATATTTTAAGCGATATGATGAAAATAAGCAAATTATTAAATGTATCCGTTTGGAATAATGGCGTTGTATAACATCGATTAAATAAACTTTTAGTAATTTAGATTTCAAATAGAACCAAAACCTGTGCATATTTTATCTTGTAATAAACAAACTTTAAATGTTCGATATTTTTATAATATCAATGAAATATCAACGAATATTTGGCAACAATTAAACTGTACTAATAACTGGTATTTTCATCCGAAGTATTTAGAAGCTTTACAGCAAAACAACTCAAAAATACAATTTGCATACATTGTTTTGTTTGATGAAAAAAATAGTGCCGTAGCTTTGGCGACCATTCAAATTGTCGATTTTTATTTAGATAGCGTTCAAAATGATATGCAATCTATTGTACATTGGGTAAAATGTACAGGACGAAAATTAGGTTTTTTATCTCCAGAAAAAACATTTAAAATTCTCACTTGCGGAAATACTTTTGTAAGTGGTGAACATGGAATTTTTATCAAAAAAAATCAAAATAGAAATGAAATTCTTCCGCAAATAGCCG
Organism: Tenacibaculum pacificus; assembly: GCF_027941775.1. NCBI lineage: Bacteria > Pseudomonadati > Bacteroidota > Flavobacteriia > Flavobacteriales > Flavobacteriaceae > Tenacibaculum > Tenacibaculum pacificus. The sequence continues at coordinate 225,259 of NZ_CP115917.1, forward strand.
AAGCAGTATTAGAGTTTTCTAATTTAAAACCTCAAAATACAGCCGATGCTTTTATGCTAAAAGATTTTGAAAATAAATCATTGTTTAGTAAATCAGTATTAAAAGAAGAAAGCTATAATTCTTTTAATGTAGATCCTAATATGGTTTTATATATATCCGAAAATTGGAATTCTTTAGATGATTATTTAGCAGATTTAAAAACAAAATTTAGAGTAAAAGCCAGAAAAGCATTCAAAAATAGTGCTATTTTAAAAACAGAAGATATTACCGCAGATAGATTGAAAGATTTATTTCCTGAAATGACGGAGTTATATAAAACAGTTTCTAGTAAAGCGAGTTTTAATTTAGGTGATTTCAATTTACAAACTTTTCAAACTTTAAAAGATAATTTAGGCGATGCTTATTTTTTAAAAGCCTATTGGTTAGAAGATAAATTAGTTGGTTTTTTATCAGGAATTTTTAATCAAGATTCACTAGATGCTCATTTTGTAGGTATCGATTATCAGAATAATAAAGAGTACGCTATTTATCAGCGAATGTTATACGATTATATTTCTTTAGGAATAGAGAGTCAAGTAAAATCAATAAATTTTGGAAGAACAGCTAGCGAAATAAAAAGTTCAGTTGGTGCTGTTCCTCAGGATTTAACCATTTATTTACGACATAAAAAAACGATTACAAACAGTATTTTAAGTTTGTTTTTGAAAAAAATTCAACCTTCGGAATTTAAACAGCAATATCCTTTTAAAGAGAAAAAATTACTATCAGAAGTTAAATTATAACTATGAAAAATACAGCAGAATTATTAAAGATATTAATGCTAGAAAATCTAGGAAACAATAATTTTAATGGAATAAGTAAAGATATTGGAAGTCCAATTGTATTTGGCGGACAAGTTTTAGCACAGTCTTTAAATGCAGCTTATAGAACGGTTTCTGATGAGCGTATTTTACATTCCTTGCATTCGTATTTTTTAGAAGCTGGAAATTTAGAAGTGCCGATAAAATATAATGTACAAGTAATTCGTGATGGCGGAAGTTTTTCTACTCGAAGAGTTACAGCAACTCAAGAAGATAAAACTATTTTTATTTTAGCATGTTCTTTTCATAAAAAGGAGGAAGGTTACGAACATCAAAAGCCAATTAAAAAAGACATAAAACAGCCTGAAGAATTGTTAAGTTGGTCGGATATGTTAGTGCAATTCAGCGATTTTTTACCTAAAAAATTAAAAGCTTTTTTAAGTATCGAGCGACCTGTCGATTTTAAACCTGTTCATATAGTAAATCCTTTTGATTTAAAAGATTTGCCTCCCGTGGTAGATGTTTGGTTTAAATTAAAAAATGCTTCTCAAGATTTAAACTTAGCTTTAAAGCAACAGATTTTAACGTATATTTCTGATTATAATATTTTAACGACTTGTTTAAATCCGAATGCGAGTGTTGCTCATTTCGGAAATACGCAAATGGCAAGTTTAGACCATTCTATGTGGTTTTATCGTGATTTCGATTTTAATGATTGGTTATTATTTTCAATCGAAAGCCCTAATACATTTGGCGCTCGTGGTTTTGCAACGGGTAATATTTACACTCGAAAAGGCGTTTTAGTGGCTTCCGTGGCACAAGAAGGTTTGATGCGTGCTATCAAAAAGAAGTAATAATAAAATCAGAATTATATAAAAAAGTTTAAAGGTTTTTTGAAGCAATTTCCCGCTTTCCGCACTCGCTTTTTTTTGAAGAAAAATCAAAAAAAGAGCTGAAACAACTGCTTCAATCGGGGCTAGGCATTTGTACTAAAAATTAAATTTTGAAAATAAGAAATAACATTCGTCAACCTGAATTTATTTCAGGTTTGCATCCTAATTTTCCATAGTTTTCATGTTGATGTGATGCTGAACTAAATTCAGCATGACGATAATTATTTTATATCTTTTAAAAGCAGTTGAATACTTGTATTTCCGTTCCAAGTATTTTCATCTAGTGCGTATGCAATATCAAATTCATTTTGAATTAAAGGTAGTTTTTTTCCTAAACTAAAACCAATAGAATTATAAGTTCGATTATCAGCTCCATAAATAATATTCAGTTTTAAATGATTTTTATCAGCTCCTACTTGTTTTCCATAACCATTATCTCTAACGGCAGTTGTAGAAAAAGTAGGTCTCATATTTAAAGGGCCAAAAGGTGCCATTTGTTGAATAATTCTAAAAAACTTAGGAGATATTTCTGATAAATCTAATTCGGCGTCAATACTAATTTCAGGAATTAATAAGTTTTTATCGATAGTGTTTTTTACTACTTCTTCAAATTTATTTTTAAAATTCTCGTATTGTTCAGGGACTAAAGTTAAACCCGCAGCATATTTATGTCCACCAAATTGTTCAATAAATTCTGCACATTGTTCTAAGGCATTATATACATCAAATCCTTTTACTGAACGGGCAGAAGCGGCTAATTTATCGCCACTTTTTGTAAAAACTAAAGTAGGTCTGTAATAAGTTTCAATTAATCTTGATGCTACAATTCCGATAACGCCTTTGTGCCAATTTTCATCAAAAACAACTGAAGTAAATTTTTCAGTTTCATTATTGTTTTCAATTTGAAGTAAAGCTTCTTCTGTAATTTTTTTGTCGAGTCCTTTTCTATCAGCATTAAATTTTTCAATTGCTGAAGCAAATTCAATAGCCGAATCAAAATCTATTTCGGTTAAAAGTTCCACGGCATAATTACCGTGTTTCATTCTACCAGCTGCATTTATTCGCGGAGCGATTATAAAAACAACATCGGTAATGGTTAATTCTTTTTTATCTAATTGATGAATTATTGCTTTAATTCCGTTTCGTGGTTTTGAATTAATTACTTGTAAACCCCAATAAGCTAAAGTTCTATTTTCGCCAGTCATTGGAACAATATCGGCAGCAATTGCAGTGGCTACCAAATCTAAATACGGCATTAAATCATCAATAGTTTGATTTCTTTTTGATCCTAAAGCCTGAATCAATTTAAAACCAACGCCACAACCACATAATTCATCATAAGGATAAAAACAGTCTATTTGCTTCGGATTTAAAACAGCAACAGCCTTCGGAATTTCTTTTCCAGGTTTATGATGGTCGCAAATAATAAAATCGATGTTTTTTTCGGTAGCGTAAGCAACTTTATCAATGGCTTTAATTCCGCAATCTAAGGCAATAATTAAAGAGAAATCATTGTCATCAGCAAAATCAATTCCCATGTAAGAAACTCCGTAACCTTCGGCATATCTATCAGGAATATATGTAGCAACCTTCGGGTGAATTGTTTTTAAATAAGAAGAAAGTAACGAAACAGCTGTTGTTCCGTCTACATCATAATCTCCAAAAACCAAAATATTTTCGTTGTTTGCAATGGCTTTTTCAATTCGTTGTACGGCGATATGCATATCTTTCATTAAAAAAGGGTCGTGCAAATCATCTAAAGAAGGACGGAAAAATTTTCGAGCTTTATCAAAAGTATCAATATTGCGTTGTACTAAAATTTTAGCCAATGTTTTTTCAACAGATAACTCTTTAGCTAATTGATTTACTTTTAATAAATCGGGTTCTTTTTTTAAAGTCCAACGCATATTTTCTGATACTTATTTGTTATTGATTATGAAAATGAGATGTAATTTTTACTTCGGCAAATTTTCTAAACATTTCCATTACACCACAATATTTATCTACAGATAATTGTACTGCTTTATTAATTTTATCTTCATTTAAATCAGTTCCATAAAAATGATAATCAACAGTAACTATATGATAATATTTAGGATGTTCTTCGGTTAACTCGCCAGTAACTTCCATTTTAAGGTCAGTTATTGAAGTTCTCATTTTATTTAAAAGAGGAATAATATCTAAACCCGAACAACCTGCTAATGCAGATAACATCATTGCTTTAGGTCTTAAACCATCGCTATTACCGCCATTTTCTTTTCCTGCATCTATAAAAACTTTGTGCCCACTAGGGTTGTCTGTTTCAAATTGCATGTTTTCTTTCCAAACTGTTGTAACTGTATGCGATGCCATATTTTGTTTTTTTAATACAAGCAAATTTAATAAAGACTCAACAAAAGTTGTTGAATATTTACACAAACTTACTGTTAAACTTAACTTATAAATATATTGATAAGTAAAAAATGGATTATTTTTTATAAAATAAAAAGGCGATAAAAATAATTTTATCGCCTTTAATATAGTAGTTAGTAGTTATATTACTTTTTTAATAAGTCTCTAATTTCAGCTAATAAATCTTCCTGACTTGGTCCTTTTGGAGCTTCAGGAGCAGGTACTTCTTTTTTCTTTAAAGCATTCACACCTTTTACAACCATAAACATTACAAAAGCAACAATTACAAAATCAATAACATTTGTTAAAAATTCTCCATAAAGAATAGCAACTTCACCAGTTACTTTTCCTGCTGCATCAGCAATACCTTCTTTGGCGATGTATTTCAAATCTTTAAAGTTCGCGTTAAAGATTAATCCGATTAAAGGAGATACAATTCCACCTGTAAAAGAAGTTACTACTTGTTTAAAAGCAGCACCCATAACAAAACCGACAGCAATGTCGACTAAGTTACCTTTCATTGCAAAGTCTTTAAATTCCTTAAGCATACTCATAATTTTTTGATTTAATAGTTAATACTTTGCAATTATAAGTAAAATTTAGTGTTTAACCATTCTTTTTACACGTTGTGAAATAGCAGTAAGTGTTTCATAAGGAATAGTTTCACATTTATGAGCAATATATTCTATATGTTGTTGGTGATTAAAAAGGATAACTTCATCACCTTCATTACATTCAATTTTACTAACATCAACCATAATCATGTCCATACAAACATTTCCTATAATTGGTACAGGAGTATTATTAACAAAGACAAAACCTTCTTTATTACCTAATTTACGAGAAATTCCGTCGGCATGTCCAATAGGTATTGTAGCACTACGGGTTGGTTTAGTAGCAACAAAAGCCCTGTTATAACCAACAGTTTCACCTGGTTGAATAATATGTATTTGTGAAATAATAGATTTTAAGCTATGTGTGTTTTTTAGTTGTGCAGTTTCTTTTTTATTATTTGCAAAACCATATAAACCAATACCGATACGTACCATATCAAACTGAGCTTGTGGGTAATTAATAACTCCAGAAGTATTTAAAATATGAATCATAGGCTTGTAACCTAAATGTTGATAAATTTGTTTTACGATATAGGCAAAGTTATTTATCTGTCCAATAGTAAATTCTTGTTCATTTGGATCTTCGCTTGCTGCTAAATGAGAAAAAATAGATTCAACCTTTATATTGTTCGATTTTTTTAATTCAGAAATAAGTGTTGGTGTATCACTATGCCAAAAGCCTAATCTATTTAAACCAGTGTTAAATTTGATATGAACAGGATAGTTCATTAATGGTTTTTCATCTGCTAATTTTAAAAAAGCATCAAATATTTTAAAGTTGTATAAACTTGGTTCTAGTCGATATTTTACAATATCCTTTAGATTTTGAAGTTGCGGATGTAATACTAAAATAGGTGTTTTAATACCTGCTTCACGTAAAATAATTCCTTCATTTGAATATGCAACAGCAAAATAATCAACTTTATCTTCTAGTAATTTGGCGATTTCTGTTGATTCACTACCGTAACCAAAAGCTTTTACGACAGCTAAAATTTTAGTTTCAGGTTTTAGTTTTTGCTTAAAATAAGCAAGATTATGTTGTATTGACTTAGCATCAATTTCTAAAATAGTTACGTGATTATTCATCTGATAAATTTTCTTTCTTTTTATGTTGTTCTTGTACAGCTTTGTAATAAGCGGCTCTACTTAACGGTTCGTATTCTTGTAATTCACCTAATAAAACTAGGTCATCATTAGCTGCTTTTCTATGACTGTAATGTGCTAAGTTACCTGTATGTGTGCAAACAGCGTGTACTTTTGTAACATATTCGGCAGTAGCCATTAATGCAGGCATTGGCCCGAAAGGGTTTCCTTTAAAATCCATGTCTAAACCTGCTACAATAACACGAATTCCACTATTAGCTAAATCGTTGCAAACCGCTACAATTCCATCATCAAAAAATTGAGCTTCATCAATACCAACAACATCAACATTGTTAGCTAATAATCTAATATTTGAAGAAGAAGGAACTGGTGTCGATCTAATTTTGGTAGCATCGTGAGATACTACTTGATGCTCATCATAACGAGTATCTATTGCTGGTTTAAAAATTTCGACACGTTGCTTTGCAAATTCGGCACGTTTAAGTCTGCGAATTAATTCTTCAGTTTTTCCTGAAAACATTGAGCCACATATTACTTCTATCCAGCCAAATTGTCCTGTGTTATTTACTGTATTTTCGAGAAACATTTTGTATTTTTAGGCGCTAATTATTTAATTTTGTGTTACTTTCGAGTAGGAAACAAATTTATTAAAATTAAACAGTAAAAATTAAAATCAAAAGAACAACTTATGCACAAAAAGCTAGCGTCAGATTTAACCAGTTTAGCACACAGTATTTTACAGATGAAAAATAAGGATGATGTGTTTGAGTTGAAGCATAAAGCATATGAGGTTTATGAAAAACTTTCGGTTTTAGTTTATATAGAAGAGTATATAAATAATACTCCTAATCCTTCAAAAACAAAAGAAGAATTATTGGAGGATGTTTTATTGGCTGAAGAAAATAGAACTAGAAGTAAAATTGAAAAAAGAGATCTTGAAATTTCTTTATTAAAAAAAGAAACAGTTGTTTATCACTTAGAAGAAGAAGTTGAAGAGATTCCTAAAATTGTTAAAAAAGAAGAAGAACAGATTCAACAGATAATAGAAGAAGTACTTGTAGATAAAATTCAAGAAACTCCTATAAAAAATATAGTAGTAGATACTATTATAGATGTTGTACCCGAAGAAAAGCCTGTAATAAATACTCCTGTAAAAGAAGTTGAAGAAATTATAGAGCAACCTTTTGATGAAATATCACGCTTGTTATCTCAAACTGATGATAATGTTAAAAATGATGTAAAGGATATAGGAGAAATCAAAAATAAAACTCTTGAAGAGGAATTACATGGAACAATATCTGTTGATATTATGGCAGATTTATTTGAAAAAGTAACACCAAAAAAATCATTGAATGATTTGTTACAAACTACAATTCAAATAGATTTAAATGATAGAATTGTTTTTGTAAGACATTTATTTGATGGTAATCAAAATGATTTTAATAGAGTGATTTCTCAATTAAATACATTCAAGACAGAAAAAGAAGCTAAAAGGTTTATCAATAATATGATAAAACCAGATTACGATTGGTCAAATAAAGAGATACATGAAGCTCGATTATTTGAAATTATTGAAAGAAGATTTGCTTAAAAATAGTATAGATGAGTGATAAGAATAGAGAGATGAAGTATATATTTTGCATGAAATGGGGTACGTTATACGGACCTGAATATGTAAATAGATTATACGCTATGGTGAAAAAGAATTTATCATATGATTTTAAAATGGTTTGTTTTACCGATGATAATACTGGTATTATAGATGAGGTTGATTGTTACGAGATTCCAGAAATGAAAATTCGTACAGATATACCTGAAAGAATGTGGAAAAAGTTAACAACCCTAAAAGATGATTTATACGGGCTTGAAGGAACAGCGCTTTTTTTAGATTTAGATATTGTTATTGTTGATAAAATTGATTGCTTTTTTGATGTTGATGGTTCTTTTAGAATAATTAAAGATCATAGTTGGAGATCTTGGAGAATAACAGGAAATTCATCTGTTTATAGGTTTGATATCGGTAAGCACGGATATGTTTTTAATGATTTTATTAAAAATTTTGATGAGATAAGGAAAATCCACAGAAATGAGCAAGAGTATTTAACACACAGTATTAATGATAATTCAAGTCTTCAATATTGGGATAAAAAATGGTGTCCTAGTTTTAAATATGATTGTGTTTCTAGGTTTCCATTAGCTTTTTGGAAGAAACCAGTAATACCTGCTGGTGCAAAAATTATAATTTTTCACGGAGAAATTAATCCACATAACGCTATAAAAGGAGGACGAGGTAAATGGTACAGATATGTTCGCCCTGCACCTTGGGTTGCTGATTACTGGATTAAATAGTAATTATTTATAGTTTATAAAACAGAAAAATACAGCGTAATGCTGTATTTTTCTGTTTTATAAAAGTTCAATTAGCTTTAAAATGAAATTTTTAATATTAATATAGTTATACTTTCAGAGTTAAAACAGGTCTTAAAACATTTTTCGATAAATCTATAGAAACACTCGAATTAAAAAATTGAGATAAACCACTTCTTCCATGAGTTGCTAATGAAACTAAGTCAACATCGTTTTCGTTAGAAAAATTTAAAATACCATCTTGAACTGATGTGTCATTGTATATTTTAATAGAATAATCATCTATTTTATATTTTTCAACAAACGCTTCAATTTTATTTATAGAGTCAGTTGTGTTTTCAAAGTTATTAGGTGTGTTTACCTTTAATAAATAAATTTTACTTTTAAACTTTGTTGCAAAATCTAAAAATCCCTCAAGTGCTTTTGCTTCATCATTTTCAAAGGTAGAAGCGAAAACTAGTTTCTTTAATTTAAAATTATCGTTATCTTTTTTAGTTATAATTATAGGTATTTCAGAATTTCTAACCGTTTTTTCAGTATTTGAACCAATTATAATTTCTTCTAAAGCCGTTTGACCTTTAGAACCCATAACAATTAAGTCTGCATTAATTTTTTTAGAATAATCTCTAATTCCTTCATACGGGTTTTGAAAACGAATAGCATGTTTTACATTATTAAAATCAGGAAAAAAGGTGTTCTTATAGTTAATGATTTTTTCTTTAATCATTTTAATATATAACATACTTTCAGGGATAGTTACGTTTGCACCTGATCCCATATCTTTAAATCCACTAGGTAATTCCACCATATGAATTAGGTGTATTTCACCAGCTGTTTTTTTAGCTATTTTAGAAGTTAGTTTTGCAGCATATTCAGAATGCTTTGAGAAATCGATAGGAAGTAATATTTTTTTCATAATTAAAAGATTTAAAGATAGATACTCGTCTAAAGTTACAAAAAATATTCTAAATTAGAAAACTAAAAGACATTTGTATGTTAATGAATAACTTACTATATTTGCACCAAATTTATTAATTAGATTGATACAGGGGACGAGAGTCCCCTCTTTTTATACCTTAGCATGAATCAAGAGAAAGTTAGAGAATTATTAGACGAAGCATTACAGGAAAATCAATCATTATATTTAATTGACTTGCAATTTTTAGCAAACAGTAAAATAAAAGTGATTGTTGATGGTGATTCAGGAGTCCCTTTAAATGAATGTATGCGTATTAGTAGAAAAATAGAGCATAATTTAGATAGAGAAGACGAAGATTTTTCTTTGGAAGTAACTACCCCTGATATTGCACATGCATTAACGGTTAAACGCCAGTATAAAAAGAATATAAATAGAATTCTGAAAGTTAAAACAGCAACTGAAGAATTTGAAGGTACGTTAAGCGAAGCAACTGATCAAAGTATTACATTATGTTGGAAAGCAAGAGAGCCTAAGCCAATAGGTAAAGGTAAGCATACGGTAGAGAAGATAATGACTTTGTTGTATCAAGATATTAGTGAAGCAAAAGTGAAGATCATATTTTAATAAGAGAATGAAATGGAAAATATTGCGTTAATTGAGTCATTTTCAGAATTTAAAGATAATAAAAGTATAGATAGAGTAACTCTAATGTCTATCTTAGAGGAAGTTTTTCGTGCAGCATTAAAACGTAGGTTTGGATCAGATGAAAACTTTGATATAATTATTAACCCTGATAAAGGGGATTTAGAAATTTGGAGAAATAGAATTGTAGTAGCAGATGGTTTTTCTGAAGATGATAATGAAGAAATAGAGCTTGCAGAAGCACGAAGAATTGAGCCAGATTTTGAAATTGGTGAAGACGTATCTGAAGAAGTAAAATTAATAGATTTAGGAAGACGTGCTATTTTAGCCTTACGCCAAAATTTAATTTCTAAAATACAAGAACACGATAGCACAAATATCTTTAAGCAGTTTAAAGACTTAGAAGGAGAAATATATAGTGCAGAAGTTCATCATATTCGTCATAATGCAGTAATTTTGTTAGACGATGAAGGAAACGAAATTGTTTTGCCTAAAAGTGAGCAAATTCGTTCTGACTTTTTTAGAAAAGGAGATTCTGTTCGTGGAGTTATAAAGTCAGTAGAATTAAGAGGTAATAAACCTGCTATTATTTTATCAAGAACATCACCAGATTTCTTAGTGAAATTATTTGAACAAGAAATTCCTGAAGTTTTTGACGGATTAATTACCATAGAAGGTGTTGCAAGAATACCTGGTGATAAAGCAAAAGTAGCGGTAGATTCTTATGATGATAGAATTGACCCAGTAGGAGCTTGTGTTGGTGTAAAAGGATCTCGTATTCACGGTATTGTTCGTGAATTAGGAAACGAAAATATTGATGTAATCAATTATACCAAAAATGAAGCTTTATTTGTTGCAAGAGCATTAAGTCCTGCAAAAGTAACTTCAGTTGATATTAAGCCTTACGAAGAAGAAAGAAATGGTAAAAAAGGACGTGTAAGCGTTTTATTAAAGCCAGAAGAAGTATCAAAAGCAATTGGTCGTTCAGGAGTAAATATTCGTTTAGCTAGTGAGTTAACAGGATATGAAATTGACGTACAACGTGAAGGATTAGAAGAAGAAGATGTTGAGTTAACAGAATTTTCTGATGAAATAGAAGCTTGGGTAATTGCAGAATTTAATAAAATTGGTTTAGAAACGGCAAAGAGTGTACTTGAAAAAGACGTTTCAATGTTAGTGCAAAGAACTGACTTAGAAGAAGAAACAATATTAGATGTTCAGAGAGTTCTAAGAGAAGAGTTTGAAGAATAATAAACATAAAGGAAATCAGTCTCCTGCTAAATTGATGATAATCAATACAAAATCTGATAAAAAAAGAAAAAAACGTAACTATACTGATGTATAAAGTGTGTTTTTTGAATATAAAGTATAAAATAATTTATGGCTGAAGGCAACAAATTAATAAGACTTAATAAAGTATTAAGAGAATTTAACATTTCTTTAGATAGAGCTGTAGAACACTTGGCTAAAAACGGTCATAAAGTAGAATCACGTCCTACTGCTAAAATTTCTGATGCGGAATACCAAATATTACTTGATGGGTTTCAAACAGATAAATCGAAGAAAGTGGCCTCAAAAGAAGTTAGCGAAGAAAAGCGTAAAGAAAAGGAAGCTAATCGTCAACGTGTAGAAGAGGAGCAGGAGAAGAAGAGGTTAGAAGACGAAGTGAAAAAGCAAGAAGTTTTAAAAGCCAAAGCTAAAAGATTAGAGGTTAAAACTGTAGGTAAAATTGATATCAAAACTGGGAAACCAGTAGAAGAGAAAAAAATACCTGAACCTATAAAAGAAGCACCAAAAACGGTGATAGAAACAGTTAAGAAAGAAGTGTCTGTTCAAGAAACTAAGATTGTTGAAAAACCAATAATCAAGGTAGCGGTAAAGAAAGTTGAACCTATCAAAGTTAAGCTTGAACAGCCTAAAGAAATTAAGATTAAAGAAGTTAAGCCCGAGGTTGTGAAAGCAGAAACACCTAAGAAAATAGAAATTAAGGAAGTCAAAAAGGTTACAGAAACAAAACCTGAGGAAGTAAAAGCAGAAAAACCTGTTGAAATTACTGCCGAAAATGCTGTAAAGTTAAAAACACAGTATAAAAAATTAGATGGCCCTAAAATTACAGGAATTAAAATTGATTTAAAACAATTTGAACGTCCTAAAAAGAAGAAGCCAGAAGCTAAAACAGACGCAGATAAAAGAAAGCGTAAACGTATTAGCAAACCAGGAACACCTGCTAAAGCAACAGGGGAAAAAAGAGTCGTAAGACCTGCTCAAAATAGAAGTGGTGGAAATCGTACGCCATTTAGAGGTAGAGCAGCTCAAAGACCAGCCGTTAAAAAAGAAGAACCAACTGAAGCAGAAGTACAAAAACAAGTACGTGAAACTTTAGAAAGACTTCAAGGTAAATCTAAAAGAGGAAAAGGTGCTAAGTATCGTAGAAATAAAAGAGAGGCGCACAGAGAACACACCGAAGCTGAATTAGAAGCACAAGCGTTAGATAACAAAATATTAAAAGTAACAGAATTTGTTACTGTAAGTGAAGTTGCTACGATGATGGATGTTCCTGTAACAAATATTATTTCTTCACGTATGATGTTAGGAATGATGGTAACAATGAATCAACGTTTAGATGCTGAAACATTAGTTATTGTTGCTGAAGAGTTTAATTATAAAGTGGAATTTGTTGGAGCTGAAGTAGAGGAATCTATTGAAGAAGTTGAAGACAAACCAGAAGATTTAATAAATCGTGCACCAATTATTACGGTAATGGGTCACGTAGATCATGGTAAAACATCGTTATTAGATTATATTCGTAAAGCGAACGTAATTGAAGGTGAATCAGGAGGAATTACACAACATATTGGTGCGTATTCTGTACCAGTTGGAGAACAACAAATAGCCTTTTTAGATACACCAGGTCACGAGGCCTTTACAGCAATGCGTGCTCGTGGAGCTCAAGTAACCGATTTAGTAATTATTGTAGTTGCTGCCGATGATGATGTAATGCCTCAAACAAAAGAAGCAATATCTCACGCACAAGCAGCTGGAGTTCCAATTATATTTGCTATTAATAAAATTGATAAGCAAAATGCGAACCCAGATAATATTAAAACACAATTATCAGCTATGAATTTATTAGTTGAAGATTGGGGTGGTAATATTCAATCACAAGAAATTTCAGCTAAAACAGGACAAGGAGTTGAAGAGTTACTTGAAAAAGTATTATTAGAAGCTGAAATATTAGAATTAAAAGCTAATCCTGATAAAAAAGCAACAGGAGCAGTTGTTGAAGCTTTATTAGATAAAGGTAGAGGTTATGTATCAACAATTTTAGTACAAGCAGGTACTTTAAAAATTGGAGATTATATTTTAGCAGGTAAGCATAGTGGTAAAGTTAGAGCTATGTTTGATGATAAAGGTAAAAAAGTCTTAGCAGCAGGACCTTCTACACCAGTATCAATTTTAGGATTAGACGGAGCACCACAAGCAGGTGATAAGTTTAATGTATTTGAAGATGAGCGTGAAGCCAAACAAATTGCAGCAAAACGTTCTCAATTACAACGTGAGCAATCTGTAAGAACTCAAAAAACATTAACATTAGCAGAAATTGGTCGTCGTATCGCATTAGGAGATTTCAAAGAATTAAACATTATCTTAAAAGGAGATGTAGATGGTTCGGTAGAAGCCTTAACAGATTCATTCCAGAAATTATCTACTGAAGAAATTCAAGTAAATATTTTACATAAAGGAGTTGGAGCAATTACAGAATCTGATGTATTATTAGCAACAGCTTCAGATGCAATTATTGTTGGATTTAATGTACGTCCACAATCAAATGCAAGAGTTATAGCTGATAGAGAAGAAGTAGATATTAGAACTTATTCTATTATTTATGATGCTATTAATGATCTTAAAGATGCCATGGAAGGAATGTTATCTCCTGATATGAAAGAAGAAATTCTTGGTAATGTTGAAATTAGAGAAGTTTATAAAATTTCTAAAGTTGGTAACATTGCAGGATGTATGGTAATGAGTGGTAAAGTAACTAGAGATGCTAAAATCCGTATTATTAGAGATGGTATTGTAGTTCATGACGGTTTATTATCATCATTAAAACGATTTAAAGATGATGTTAAAGAAGTTACAAAAGGATACGATTGTGGTCTTCAAATAAAAGGTTATAACGATATTCAAGAAAGAGATGTAATTGAAGCTTATACTGAAATAGCAGTTAAGAAAAAGTTGAAATAAAACATTCTAAAATATATAATTAAAAAAAGACACCTTATTTAAGGTGTCTTTTTTTGTTTATAATAGAATTAAAATAGATTTATATTTATTTAGATTAAATATAAATAAAATGTATATTTGCTCCGTAATAAATTTGAATATGGAAAACATTATAAAAATATACGACAATAAAATTGGAATTTCATTTTGCTGGAAAGATACTAGTAATACTTTAGTTCAAATAATATTTAGAGATACTGGCTTTCATTTAACCGAAAATCAAATAGAAGAGTTTTCAGAAAAAGTACTCGATTCTAAAAGTCAAAAAAATTGTGCTAATTGTCCAAAAGCAGATAATTGTAAATCTATTTTGTTACAAACTCCATCGGAAAAAGTAAGTATGGCAGTTTCACAAATTGAACTTGGACAGATAGATGATTTATTGAAAGGAACATTATTTCAAATGAGAATGAATAATTATTTAGATGATTTGTGTAAAAATTAAAAGCTCAATATTTTTAAAAACTTAATTTTCTTTGATTAAATACATATAAACAGGATAATGATCGCTGTAACCACCTGTATATTTTGAGTAAGAAAAACTTCTAAAAGGATAGCCTTTATAGCGTCCTTTTTTTTGTGTTAAAAATTGTTTGTTAAAAATACCAGCTTTAAACATTTTAAAAGAAGTAAAATCTTTATCGCCTGTATCTAATAGTTCTGAACTAATAATTATTTGATCAAATAAATTAATATTATCTCTATATCCTAAAGTATTAAAACCTTTACGAAACATATTTTCAAAAGGATTATAAAGATCACCTTCTTGAATATTCTTTTTTTTGCTTTTGTTTTTAGTACTTTTTTAAAACTACTATTAATAGGGTCATCATTAAAATCGCCAATAATTAATATTTTAGGAGTTAAGTCATTTTTTTTAATTTGCTCAATAATTTGAGTTACTTTATAAGCTGCTTTTTCACGTAATGGTCTGCTTTTAGATTCACCTCCTCTGCGAGATGGCCAATGATTTACAAGTATATGAATTAACTCATCATCCAAATAACCCGAAACCCAAAGTATATCTCGGGTATATACTTTTCTATTATCTTTATAAATACGAGGATTGAAAGCCTCAAAATGTACTGGTTTAAAATATCTTTTCTGATATAATAAAGCAACATCAATACCTCGTTTATCAGGAGAATCAAAATGAATGATTCCATAATTTTTATTTTTAAGGTTTTTAGAGTTTACTAAATCATTTAAAACCTTTTTGTTTTCAATTTCAGCAACTCCTAAAATAGCTGGACTTGTTTTTGTTTTTTCAGCTCCTAATTGTAAAATAACATCGCTTAATTTTGATATTTTATCCCAATAAATTTTTTGTTTATTTCCTTTTATTGACATTATTGGACTTGCTTCATCATTTTTTGAGGTGTCATTAATAGTATCAAAAAGATTTTCAAGGTTATAAAAACCAATAGTTCTTATTTTGTATTTTTTTTGAGCGTGTAGTGTATCAGAAAATAGAGTAATGATTATAATAACTGTAAGTAGTATTATTTTTTTCATTCTAAAACATTTTACATCAAAAATAAAATAAATTTTAAATGCAAAAGCCTATCAATAAAAAATACCTCGATTTTTTAATATTAACTTAACAAATTAAATATATATGTGCCTTAATTTACGCTGTATAGACTAAAGTGTTTTATAGTAGTAGTTTAACTTTTTTAAAGAGTTATTAATGAAGAATTTTATAGTAACAATGTTATTACTGTTTTTAAGTTTATTTACTTTAAATGCGCAAAATAATGTAAAAGGAATTGTTATTCATGGGGATACAGAAATACCATTAGAAGGTGTTGCTATCCGTGTAAAAAAAATGGATATTATTAGTAAAACAGCTATTGATGGTACTTTTACATTAAATAATGTACCTAAAGGAAAACAACTTGTTATTATTTCTTTAAAAGGATTTGAAACTCAAAATTTTCCTGTAGTAGTATCTGATAAAATACTGAATTTAGGAACTGTTTTTTTATATGAAGATACTGTAAAATACGAAGATTTAAGCACAATTACACTTACAGATGATGAATTAAATGATGAATCAAATACTGCGGATAATATTTCAGGATTATTACAAGCATCAAAAGATGTTTATTTAAGAACTGCCGCTTATGAATGGAGTTCCTCTTTTTATAGAATTAAAGGTTTAGGTTCTGAAAACTCAAAGGTACTTATCAATGGTATTGAAATGAATAAATTATATAACGGTCGTCCACAATGGAGTAATTGGGGTGGTTTAAATGATGTATTAAGAAATCAAGATTTTAGCAACGGATTATTACCTTCGGCTTATACTTTTGGAGGTGTTTTAGGTGTTACGAATATGAATACTCGTGCTTCTGATTATAGAGCAGGTGGTAAAATTTCTTACGCATCATCAAACAGAAGTTATTCTCATCGTTTAATGGCGATGTATGCTACAGGAATACTCAAAAAAGGCTGGGCAGTTACGGTATCTGCAAGTAAACGAAAAGCAAATCAAGGGTTTATTGAGGGAACAATGTATAATGCAAACTCCTTATTTATTTCTTTAGAAAAAATATTTAATGAAAATCATAGTATAAATGCAACTGCTATTTATACCAAAAATTCAAGAGGAAAGTCAGCAGCAAATACACAAGAAGTTTACGATATTAAAGGCATCAAATACAATCCTTATTGGGGTTATCAAAATGGGAAAATTAGAAATGCTCGTATCAAAAGAATAGATGAGCCTATTTTTATGTTGAATCATTATTGGAATATCCGAAGTAAAACTACTTTAGAAACAGGTATTGCGTATCAATTTGGTGAAATGGGAAATTCTCGTATTGATTTTAATGGAGGAAATGATCCTGATCCGACCTATTATAGAAAATTACCTAATTATTTTTTAAAGGATTCTTATTATGGTAAAGATTTTGAAAATGCGTATAAATCATTAGTAAATTTTCAAAATGATGGACAGTTAAATTGGAATGATTTATATATCGGAAATGAAAAAAGTGGCGACAATGCATTGTTTGCACTTTATGAAGATAGAACTGACGACAGGCAATTAACTGTAAACACTATTTTAAATTCAGAATTAACTAATAATATTACGTTAAATGCGAATTTAGAATATCGAAAATTGGCTTCAGAAAATTTTGCAAGTATTATCGATTTATTTGGAGCTACTGGATATTTAGATATCAATAAATTTGGGAATTTAGGTCAAGATGATTATCAAAATGATGTATTGCATCCTAATAGAATTGCAAAAGTTGGAGATAGATTTAAATATAATTATGAATTAGAAGCCGAAGTATATGGTGGCTTTGCACAATTACAATTCAAATATAATAAGATAGATTTTTTTATCGCAGGAACTGCAAACAATACAAGTTATCAACGAAAAGGTTTGTATAAAAATGGAATTTATCCTGGTCATGTTAGAGATACTGAAATACCAACCTCTTTTGGAACTTCAGAAAAATTAAATTTCCTTGGATATGGTGCAAAAGCGGGTTTTACTTATAAAGTTTCAGGACGACATTTATTAAATTTTAATGGAGGTTATATCAGTAAAGCGCCTTCAATTCGAAATTCTTTTGCTAATTCAAGATTAAATAATTTAACGGTTGATTCGGTTGGTAATTTATTGAATGAAAAAATAATGTCTTTTGATGCCAGCTATATTGTAAGAAGTCCTTTTCTAACCACAAAACTTACAGGATATTATACTACAATTAAAGATGCTACTGATATTGCTTTTTATTTTACAAGTGCTGAAAATCTTTTTATTCAGGAAATTGTAACAGGAATAAATAAGAAACATCTAGGTGTTGAATTAGGTATTGAGGCACAAGTTTTATCGACTTTTAAATTACGAGCAGCGGCAAATTTAGGGCAATATATCTATGATAATAATCCAAATATTGCTTTAGCTTCAGAAATAAGTATTGATTCTGAAAGAGCGGGTTTTGATAAAAGAGGAATAAAAGATTATGGAAAAGCAAGTCTTAAAAATTATAAAGTAGCTTCTGGTCCGCAAACAACGTATTCTTTTGGTTTTGATTATCGAGACCCAGATTATTGGTTTGTTGGCGTAACTGGTAATTATTTAGATAACGCTTATGTTGATCCTTCGGTTATAAAAAGAACAACTTCTTTTATTTCTGATGATCAACAGCTTTTTCCTGATTTTGATCCTGCTTTAGCAAGAAAATTATTAACTCAAGAAAAATTTGACGGCTATTTTACTTTAAACGCAATTGGTGGTAAAACTTGGCGAGTTGGTAAAAATAAGTATGTCGGGTTTTTTGCAAGCATCAGTAATTTGTTAAATAAAGCTTACAAAACAGGTGGATACGAGCAAGGACGTACAGCAAATTATGGATTAGAAAGTAAAGATAACGCTTACGGAACACCTGTTTTTGGTACTAAATATTGGTACGGAAGAGGTACTAGTTATTTCTTAAATATAAATTATAGATTTTAAAATCATCTTAAAAAAAAATAAAACGTAGAAAAAATGAGGGCTATCATAAAGAAAAATATATTTAAATTCTTTTGTATCATTTTTATAATGTTGTCTTTTTTATCTTGTGTAGAAGATGGCGAATTTGAACTTCCTATTTTAGGAGCTGAGAAAGAATACAAAAATTTAAAATCGTTAACTGAAATTGCTAGTTTATATCAAGGAAGTTTAATCGAAATTAAAGAAGATATTACAACTTCGGCATATGTAACTTCTAATGATAGAGAAGGTAATTTTTTTAAATCAATTTTTATTCAAGATGCTTTTGAAAATCCAAAAATTGGTTTTGAAATCAAAATAAATGATACCAATTTACATGCAAGATATACCGTAGGACGTAAAATTTTTATAAAAATTAAAGGCTTGTTTTTAAATAAAAATAAAGATGGAAGTTATCAAATAGGTGATAGAAATACCTTCGGAAATGCAATTGATAGAATAGGCGTAAATGATTATGTTAATTTTATTGATAGAGCTTCTGAAATTGCAACGATAACTCCACTTCCTTTAAAAATTAGTGAATTATCAGAAAAACATCAGAATATACTTATCAAAATAAATAAAGTGCAATCAGAAATAAAAGGTTTGCAATATGCTTGGCCAAAAGCAGGTAGTTCTATTTATTTTGTTGATAGAATGCTAGTTTCGTGTGAATCATCAGAAAAAATAATTTTTAGAAATAGTATTTTTTCAACATTTAAAGGGTTATTTATTCCTGATAAAAAAGGAGCTATTACTGGAGTTTTTACGATTGTGGAATCAGAAAAAATGGTAATGATTAGAGATACAAAAGATATTAATTTCACTGAAGATTATGGCTGTTTTAATAATCCAACATTAGCTTCGTTATCTGATGTGAAAAATTTATTTACTCAAGATGAAACATTGATTTCTGAAAATTTAAAAATAAAAGTAGTAGTTACTTCTGATAGTAGTAAAGGTAATATTTCAACTAAAAATGCTTTTGCTCAAGATGCTTCAGCAGGAATTTTATTAAATTTTACCGATACTCATAATTTAAATTTAGGTGATGAAATTGAAATAGCTGTTGGCGAATTATCATTAACAAAACAAAATGGTTTATTACAGTTAAATTTGACATCAAAAAACATAGTAACCAAAACAACTGGGATATTACCACTTGCTGAATTAATTACTATTGAACAAGCTTTATCAGGTAATTACGAAAGTAAATTAGTTAAAATTGAAGATGTTCAGTTTAAAAATATCACAAAAAATTATTTAGGATTAAATACTTTAACTTCTGATTGTGATAATGAATTAAAAATATCATCAATAGAAACAACGGCTATATTTTCTAATAATCAAGTAAATGATAAAAAAGGAACTATTACTGGAATAATGACACAAAATAATGAGGTTTTTATCCATATTAGAGATGAATCTGATATTGATTTTAATGAAAATTATGAATGTACATCTGTTGATAATAATCCAATATCTAATGATTTGTTTTTTTCAGAATATGCAGAAGGAAGTAGTAGTAATAAATATATTGAAATTTATAACGGAACAGGTGAAGTAGTTGATTTATCAAATTATAAGGTTGAATTATATATTAACGGTTCAACAGTTTCTTCAAAAAATATATTTCTGAATACATTGTCAAATACATTACTTGATAAAGAGGATGTTTTTGTTATTTATCATACTAAGGCTTCTAATTTCATAAAAAGTGAAGGAGATATCAATGCTTCTGTAGCTTTTTTTAATGGTGATGATGCCGTAGTTTTAAAACATAATGATATTATTATTGATGTAATTGGTTTGGTAGGCGAAGACCCAGGGACGGCTTGGGAGGTTGCTGGAATTTCAAATGCAACTCAAAATCATACTTTGATAAGAAAATCATCAGTAATTAAAGGAAATACTACTTGGAATATAAGTGCAGGAACAAATATTAGTAATTCTGAATGGGAAGTAAAAGATCAGGATTATTTTTCATCCGTAGGAAAAAAATAATAACATAGTTGTTTTAATAGTTTAGTTAATAAGATAAATTAATTTTTTAAATAATTAAGGAAAACAAATAATTTACATTGATTTCAATTTGTTTTTTTAATGAAAAAGTACTAATAACATAGTTTTTTTATTAAAAAAAACAGTAAAAAATCATGTTTTTTTGATGTTTAAAAACTTGTTAATAAGTGTTTAAGTTGTTTTTTTTATTAATAATTTTTTATCATTTTATATTACTGATTCTTCTGTATTTACTTGAAAAAAATAACATAAACCTAACACACGCACAAAGTAGGGGTTGTAATTTTGTTAACCTTAAAAAAAACCAAAAATGGGGGATCCATATATTTTAATGTTAATCGGGTTAGCAGTTTTAGCTATTATCGATTTAGTTGTAGGTGTTAGTAATGATGCTGTTAATTTTTTAAACTCTGCGATTGGTTCAAAAGCAATTCGGGTTCGAAATATAATGATAATCGCTAGTGTTGGTGTGTTCTTCGGAGCTGTAACATCTAGTGGTATGATGGAGGTAGCACGTAAAGGAATATTTAACCCCAACATGTTTATGTTTCAAGACATCATGTTTATTTTTATGGCGGTAATGATTACGGATGTTTTACTGCTCGATATTTTTAATTCCCTTGGGATGCCAACTTCTACTACGGTATCCATTGTATTTGAATTGCTAGGTGCGGCTGTTTGTATTTCGTTATTAAAAATTTCAGCAAATGATTCTCAGTCTATTACAGATATTTGGAATTATATTAACCATGAAAAAGCTGTAGAAATTATACAAGGAATCTTACTTTCCGTAGTGATTGCCTTTTCAGTAGGTGCAATTGTACAGTTTATATCTAGAATAATATATACCTTTAATTTTGAAAAAAGAAAGACTTATGTAAGTGCTTTATTTGGAGGTTTTGCTATTACTGCAATTACTTATTTTATCATTATTAAAGGAATGAAAGGTACGCCTTGGTATACCGATATTAAAGGATCAATAGAAGGAAATACTTTATTAATTATTTCGGCAAGTTTTGTCGTTTGGAGTTTAATTTCTCAATTTTTAATTAGTGTATTTAAAATTAATATTTTAAAATTAATTATTGGTGTTGGAACTTTTTCTTTAGCAATGGCTTTTTCAGGAAATGATTTAGTGAATTTTGTTGGAGTACCAATTGCAGCATTAAATTCATACGATGCATGGAAAGCTTCAGGTGTATCGGCTGATGCATTTTCAATGGGTATTTTAGCTAGAAAAGTACCATCTAATGTATGGTTGTTATTGGTTGCTGGTGCCATTATGGTTGTTACTTTATGGACTTCTAGTAAAGCACAAGATGTAATTAAAACAGGTATTAATTTATCTAGACAAGGTGAAGGTCATGAAAAATTTCAACCAAATCCATTATCTAGAATTGTTGTTAGAATAGCAATGTTTATTAATGCAGGTATTCGTAAAGTATTTCCAGATAAAACATTGGCTTTTGTAGATTCTAAATTTCAAAAACCAGTAATAGATTTATCTAGAGATAAAACATATGAAATGCCAGCTTTTGATTTAGTAAGAGCTGCCGTAAATTTAATTGTTGCGGGAATTTTAATATCAATTGCAACATCAATGAAATTACCATTATCAACAACTTATGTAACATTTATGGTAGCAATGGGTACATCTTTAGCCGATAGAGCTTGGGGACGTGAAAGTGCTGTATACAGAGTTGCTGGTGTAATTAATGTAGTAGGAGGTTGGTTTTTAACAGCATTAATTGCTTTTATTGCTGCTGGAGTTATCGCTTATTTAATTAGTTGGAGTATGGTAATGATTCCTGTATTATTATTAGTAGTGATTTTCCTAATTGGTAGAAATACATTAATTCATAGAAAAAAATCTAAAAAAGAGAAAAAACAAATTCATATTGAAAGAGCTGAATTAATTACTATTAACGGAGTAATTGAAGAAAGTGCCGATCATATTGCAGGTGTTGCAACACGTGTAAACAAATTATATACGAATGTTGTAAATGATTTAGCCGAACACGATTTAAACAAGTTACGTAAAACAGATAAACATGTAGCGAAGTTAAATGATGAAATTGATGGATTAAAAGATGGGGTTTTCTATTTTATTAAATCATTAGACGAAACATCAGTACAAGCAAGTAGATTTTATATATTAGTTCTTGGTTATTTACAAGATGTAGCACAGTCTATTAGTTATATTTCTAGAGCAAGTTTTAAACATGTAAATAATAATCATAAAAACTTAAAGAAAGAACAATTAGAAGATTTGAAACATATCGATAATACGCTTTCTAAATTATTAGATGATATTAGTGATACTTTTGATAATAGAACTTTTGATAATTTAGAACTTATTATTAATGAAAAGAAAGAGTTATTGAAAAAAGTTTCTACTTCTATCGAAAAACAAGTAGCTCGTATTAGAAAAGACGAAACAAGTCCTAAAAACACTACATTATACTTTAGTATTTTACTTGAAACACAAGATTTAGTTTCTGCTCTTATGAGTTTACTAGAAACTTATGAAGAGTTTCATATAAGTAGTAGAGATAACTAAAAAATAGTTTTCTATCAAAGTCAATTAAAAACCTTCAATTAATAATTGAGGGTTTTTTATTGATTTTTTGTAGCAATTTCCCGCTTTCCGCACTCGCTTTTTTTGTTTTTTCGAAAAGAAAAACAAAAAAGAGCTCAAACAAATGCTTCAATCGGGGCTAGGCATTCGTACAAAATTATTATAATTCCTTATTTTATTGATTATTTAGAGTTTTTTAAAAACAAGATTCCCGTCACGCTGAATTTATTTCAGCATCGCATAAAGCGAAGAACTACGGCAAATCAGGATTTCAAAAAAAAAATAAACCAGCTGTAAACCGAATAAAACAGTTGTTTTAAATTCAAATAATTAAAAAGAACAAAAAAATATTTAAATTAAGGTATTGAAAAACAATTAATTAAAAAATACTTTGAAAATAAATAAAAAAGCATGCTTGCTATTCCAACAAAAGGACGTAGATTTGCAACCGCTAACGGAAAAACGCAAGTTTAAAAGTTAACAAGGTTCATTAAAATATCGTTAAGTATCACATTAATAAAATGTAAAAAATAAGTTAAGTTTAGCTTGTTTGTAACAAATAAAAGGATGTATATTTGCAACCGCTTTCAGAAAGCGTAACGATTAAAGAAATTTGGAAATGACAATAATATGTCAGTTAGTTCGATTCTAACGTTTCTACAAAAAATGATAGGCGTAAAAACTTATCTCTGGTTTTTTTAAAAAACTAGGTTCATTGAAAATATTGAAATTGACAGCGTAAATAAGAGTGGAATAACCACGTTCTATTAATTTAGAACAAATTCTTTTGAAACTTATTCATTAATATTATTTAAAATATACAATGAAGAGTTTGATCCTGGCTCAGGATGAACGCTAGCGGCAGGCTTAACACATGCAAGTCGAGGGGTAACAGGTAGCTTGCTATGCTGACGACCGGCGAACGGGTGCGTAACGCGTATAGAATCTGCCTTGTACAGGAGGATAGCCTTTAGAAATGAAGATTAACACTCCATAATGTGTAGAAGAGGCATCTCTTTTGCATTAAACATTTATGGGTACAAGATGACTATGCGTCCTATTAGCTAGATGGTAAGGTAATGGCTTACCGTGGCAACGATAGGTAGGGGGTCTGAGAGGATTATCCCCCACACTGGTACTGAGACACGGACCAGACTCCTACGGGAGGCAGCAGTGAGGAATATTGGTCAATGGAGGCAACTCTGAACCAGCCATGCCGCGTGCAGGATGACTGCCCTATGGGTTGTAAACTGCTTTTATACAGGAAGAAACCGATCTACGTGTAGATCCTTGACGGTACTGTAAGAATAAGGACCGGCTAACTCCGTGCCAGCAGCCGCGGTAATACGGAGGGTCCGAGCGTTATCCGGAATCATTGGGTTTAAAGGGTCCGCAGGCGGTCAATTAAGTCAGAGGTGAAATCCCATCGCTCAACGATGGAACTGCCTTTGATACTGATTGACTTGAGTTATATGGAAGTAGATAGAATAAGTAGTGTAGCGGTGAAATGCATAGATATTACTTAGAATACCGATTGCGAAGGCAGTCTACTACGTATATACTGACGCTGAGGGACGAAAGCGTGGGGAGCGAACAGGATTAGATACCCTGGTAGTCCACGCCGTAAACGATGGATACTAGTTGTTGGACTTCGGTTCAGTGACTAAGCGAAAGTGATAAGTATCCCACCTGGGGAGTACGGTCGCAAGACTGAAACTCAAAGGAATTGACGGGGGCCCGCACAAGCGGTGGAGCATGTGGTTTAATTCGATGATACGCGAGGAACCTTACCAGGGCTTAAATGTGGTCTGACAGCTTTAGAGATAGAGTTTTCTTCGGACAGATCACAAGGTGCTGCGTGGTTGTCGTCAGCTCGTGCCGTGAGGTGTCAGGTTAAGTCCTATAACGAGCGCAACCCCTATTTTTAGTTGCTAACAGGTTAAGCTGAGGACTCTAGAGAGACTGCCGGTGCAAACCGTGAGGAAGGTGGGGATGACGTCAAATCATCACGGCCCTTACGTCCTGGGCTACACACGTGCTACAATGGTATGGACAATGAGCAGCCACTGGGCGACCAGGAGCGAATCTATAAACCATATCACAGTTCGGATCGGAGTCTGCAACTCGACTCCGTGAAGCTGGAATCGCTAGTAATCGGATATCAGCCATGATCCGGTGAATACGTTCCCGGGCCTTGTACACACCGCCCGTCAAGCCATGGAAGCTGGGGGTGCCTGAAGTTCGTTACCGCAAGGAGCGACCTAGGGTAAAACTGGTAACTAGGGCTAAGTCGTAACAAGGTAGCCGTACCGGAAGGTGCGGCTGGAACACCTCCTTTCTAGAGAAAGATGGTGAGTTACAAAAGGGAAGTTTTACTCTTTGCTGTTAATTTTAAAAAACACTAATAACAAGCTATTATAGTCTCATAGCTCAGCTGGTTAGAGCGCTACACTGATAATGTAGAGGTCGGCAGTTCGAGTCTGCCTGAGACTACAAAAAGCAAGTTGTTAGAAAGGAAATTCTGGAAACTAGAGGGTTCTAAATTCGTAATTCTGAATTCATAATTCTGAATTTCAAATGGGGGATTAGCTCAGTTGGCTAGAGCGCTTGCCTTGCACGCAAGAGGTCATCGGTTCGACTCCGATATTCTCCACAACGGCATAAAGTTGTTCACAAAAAGTTTAAATACTTGTCAGTGGCGACTCGCCACAAGTTCATTGACATATTGGTAAAATGATATCGTAAAGAAATCAAGATAGAGAAGTTAATCTTCGGATTAACAACAATATTTTTATAAAAATAAATAATTATAAAGAGCTCGTTCTAAACATTTATGTTTAGAGCAAAAAGTACAATAAGCTAAATAAGGGCGTATGGCGGATGCCTAGGCTTTCAGAGGCGATGAAGGACGCGATAAGCTGCGATAAGCTACGGGGAGGGGCACATACCTTATAATCCGTAGATTTCCGAATGGGGCAACCCGGTATGTTGAAGACATATCACCCGCAAGGGGGCAAACCCGGTGAACTGAAACATCTAAGTAACCGGAGGAAGAGAAAACAATAGTGATTCCGTTAGTAGTGGCGAGCGAACGCGGATTAGCCCAAACCAATACTGTTACGGCAGTGTTGGGGTTGTAGGGCTGCGACATTAGAATCTAAGAGAACTAGAATTGTCTGGAAAGACAAACCAAAGATAGTGATAGTCTAGTATAGGTAATCGAAGAAGATATAGCAGTACCCTGAGTAGTGCGGGACACGAGTAATCCTGTATGAATCCACCGGGACCATCCGGTAAGGCTAAATACTCCTGAAAGACCGATAGTGAACTAGTACCGTGAGGGAAAGGTGAAAAGAACCCTAAGTAAGGGAGTGAAATAGAACCTGAAACCGTACGCCTACAAGCGGTCGGAGCACATTAACTGTGTGACGGCGTGCCTTTTGCATAATGAGCCTACGAGTTACTGTTACTAGCAAGGTTAAGGATTTAAGGTCCGGAGCCGAAGCGAAAGCGAGTCTGAATAGGGCGACCATAGTTAGTAGTAGTAGACGCGAAACCGAGTGATCTACCCATGGGCAGGTTGAAGCTGTAGTAACATACAGTGGAGGACCGAACCAGTTGACGTTGAAAAGTCTTTGGATGACCTGTGGGTAGGGGTGAAAGGCCAATCAAACTCGGAAATAGCTCGTACTCCCCGAAATGCATTTAGGTGCAGCGTTGAGCGAAAGTTTTATAGAGGTAGAGCTACTGATTGGATGCGGGGGCTTCACCGCCTACCAATTCCTGACAAACTCCGAATGCTATAAAATGTTACTCAGCAGTGAGGGCATGGGTGCTAAGGTCCATGTCCGAGAGGGAAAGAACCCAGACCATCAGCTAAGGTCCCCAAATATATGTTAAGTTGAACTAACGAGGTGAAACTGCTTAGACAGCTAGGATGTTGGCTTGGAAGCAGCCATTCATTTAAAGAGTGCGTAACAGCTCACTAGTCGAGCGGTTTTGTATGGATAATAATCGGGCATAAACATATTACCGAAGCTATGGATTTATACACAGTATAAGTGGTAGGGGAGCATTCTATTTGCGCCGAAGGTGTCCTGTAAGGAATGCTGGAGCGAATAGAAAAGAAAATGTAGGCATAAGTAACGATAAAGGGGGCGAGAAACCCCCTCACCGAAAGACTAAGGTTTCCTCAGCGATGCTAATCAGCTGAGGGTTAGTCGGGTCCTAAGGCGAATCCGAAGGGAGTAGTCGATGGATAACAGGTTAATATTCCTGTACTTCTTATAATTGCGATGGGGTGACGGAGTAATGAAAGCACCGCGAACTGACGGAATAGTTCGTTGAAACATGTAGCTATTGGAACTGTAGGCAAATCCGCAGATCTAGGTGAAATGTGATAGTACAACAAATCTTCGGATGCGTTGATAGTGTGCCTAAAGGCTTCCAAGAAAAACCTCTAAGCTTCAGATTATAAGAACCCGTACCGTAAACCGACACAGGTAGTTGGGATGAGAATTCTAAGGTGCTCGAGTGATTCACGGCTAAGGAACTAGGCAAAATCGACCCGTAACTTCGGGAGAAGGGTCGCCCATCTTCGGATGGGCCGCAGTGAAAAGGTCCAGGCGACTGTTTATCAAAAACACAGGGCTTTGCTAAATTGAAAGATGATGTATAAGGCCTGACACCTGCCCGGTGCTGGAAGGTTAAGTGGAGTTGTTAGCTTCGGCGAGGCAATGAAATGAAGCCCCAGTAAACGGCGGCCGTAACTATAACGGTCCTAAGGTAGCGAAATTCCTTGTCGGGTAAGTTCCGACCTGCACGAATGGTGCAACGATCTGGACACTGTCTCAGCCATGAGCTCGGTGAAATTGTAGTATCGGTGAAGATGCCGATTACCCGCAGCGGGACGAAAAGACCCCGTGAACCTTTACTATAGCTTCGTATTGGTTTTGGATAAGTAATGTGTAGGATAGGTGGGAGACTATGAAGCGGCGTCGCTAGGCGTTGTGGAGTTACCCTTGAAATACCACCCTTTGCTTATCTAGAATCTAACTCAGCAATGAGAACAGTGCGTGGTGGGTAGTTTGACTGGGGTGGTCGCCTCCAAAAGAGTAACGGAGGCTTCTAAAGGTTCCCTCAGCACGTTTGGTAACCGTGCGTAGAGTGCAATGGCATAAGGGAGCTTGACTGAGAGACATACAGGTCGATCAGGTACGAAAGTAGAGCATAGTGATCCGGTGGTTCCGCATGGAAGGGCCATCGCTCAAAGGATAAAAGGTACTCCGGGGATAACAGGCTGATCTCCCCCAAGAGCTCACATCGACGGGGGGGTTTGGCACCTCGATGTCGGCTCGTCACATCCTGGGGCTGGAGAAGGTCCCAAGGGTTGGGCTGTTCGCCCATTAAAGTGGCACGCGAGCTGGGTTCAGAACGTCGTGAGACAGTTCGGTCTCTATCTGCTGTGGGCGTTAGAAATTTGAGTGGATTTGACTTTAGTACGAGAGGACCGAGTTGAACTAACCTCTGGTGTATCTGTTGTTCCGCCAGGAGCATTGCAGAGTAGCTACGTTGGGAAGGGATAAGCGCTGAAAGCATATAAGCGCGAAACCCACCACAAGATGAGATTTCTTTAAAGGGTCGTGGAAGATTACCACGTTGATAGGATACAGGTGTAAAGGCAGTAATGTCATAGCCGAGTATTACTAATAACCCATAGGCTTATGTAGAAGTCTTGCGCTCGAAAGGGCGCAAGCACCAACTCTTTTGATTATTTACGATATAATTTTTACCAATATGTTAACTTATACAGTTGAAATATACTGAAACGATTTAAGGTGATTATCGCAATGGGGCTCACCTCTTTCCATCCCGAACAGAGAAGTTAAGCCCATTTGCGCCGATGGTACTGCCAATGGTGGGAGAGTAGGTCGTTGCCTTTCTTTTAAACCTCAATCTATAAAGATTGAGGTTTTTTTTTGCGCTAAATTGAAATGATTAAAGTCCTTTTTTAATATCTAAACGTTCTGTTGAATTTATTTTAGCATTGTATAAATCTAAGAACTACGGTAAATCAGGATGTGAAACTGAAATAAAATCCCTTTGACAGATTCGGTTTTATAAAATGTTTTCAAATTTTAATAAGCTCTAAAAGTTATTAAACCTAGCCTTCATAGATTTTAAAAACCTGTGAGGACTTCTTATATAAGTAAGAAATTTTAAATCAGAAGAAAATAACCAGGATAGAGAAAGGTAAAATGTTAGATAAATCTCATCAAAAAGGATTTTTTTACGTTTAAAATAAGATAAATGAGAAGCAATTTCCCGCTTTCCGCACTCGCTTTTTTTGTTTTTTAAAAGAAAAAAACAAAAAAGAGCTCAAACAATTACTTCAATCGGGGCTAGGCATCTGTACAAAACTATTATAATTCCTTATTTTATTGATTATTTAGAGTTTTTTAAAAACAAGATTCCCGTCACGCTGAATTTATTTCAGCATCGCATAAAGCGAAGAACTACGGCAAATCAGGATTTCAAAAAAAAAATAAACCAGCTGTAAACCGAATAAAACAGTTGTTTTAAATTCAAATAATTAAAAAGAACAAAAAAATATTTAAATTAAGGTATTGAAAAACAATTAATTAAAAAATACTTTGAAAATAAATAAAAAAACATGCTTGCTGTTCCAACAAAAGGGCGTAAATTTGCAACCGCTAACGGAAAAACGCAAGTTTAAAAGTTAACAAGGTTCATTAAAATATCGTTAAGTATCACATTAATAAAATGTAAAAAATAAGTTAAGTTTAGTTTGTTTGTAACAAATAAAAGGATGTATATTTGCAACCGCTTTCAGAAAGCGTAACGATTAAAGAAATTTGGAAATGACAATAATATGTCAGTTAGTTCGATTCTAACGTTTCTACAAAAAATGATAAGATTATTCTTATCTCTGGTTTTTTTTAAAAAGAAAACTAGGTTCATTGAAAATATTGAAATTGACAGCGTAAATAAGAGTAGAATAACCACAACTTCTAACGAAGTTAAATTCTTTTGAAACTTATTCATTAATATTATTTAAAATATACAATGAAGAGTTTGATCCTGGCTCAGGATGAACGCTAGCGGCAGGCTTAACACATGCAAGTCGAGGGGTAACAGGTAGCTTGCTATGCTGACGACCGGCGAACGGGTGCGTAACGCGTATAGAATCTGCCTTGTACAGGAGGATAGCCTTTAGAAATGAAGATTAACACTCCATAATGTGTAGAAGAGGCATCTCTTTTGCATTAAACATTTATGGGTACAAGATGACTATGCGTCCTATTAGCTAGATGGTAAGGTAATGGCTTACCATGGCAACGATAGGTAGGGGGTCTGAGAGGATTATCCCCCACACTGGTACTGAGACACGGACCAGACTCCTACGGGAGGCAGCAGTGAGGAATATTGGTCAATGGAGGCAACTCTGAACCAGCCGTACCGCGTGCAGGATGACTGCCCTATGGGTTGTAAACTGCTTTTATACAGGAAGAAACCGATCTACGTGTAGATCCTTGACGGTACTGTAAGAATAAGGACCGGCTAACTCCGTGCCAGCAGCCGCGGTAATACGGAGGGTCCGAGCGTTATCCGGAATCATTGGGTTTAAAGGGTCCGCAGGCGGTCAATTAAGTCAGAGGTGAAATCCCATCGCTCAACGATGGAACTGCCTTTGATACTGATTGACTTGAGTTATATGGAAGTAGATAGAATAAGTAGTGTAGCGGTGAAATGCATAGATATTACTTAGAATACCGATTGCGAAGGCAGTCTACTACGTATATACTGACGCTGAGGGACGAAAGCGTGGGGAGCGAACAGGATTAGATACCCTGGTAGTCCACGCCGTAAACGATGGATACTAGTTGTTGGACTTCGGTTCAGTGACTAAGCGAAAGTGATAAGTATCCCACCTGGGGAGTACGGTCGCAAGACTGAAACTCAAAGGAATTGACGGGGGCCCGCACAAGCGGTGGAGCACGTGGTTTAATTCGATGATACGCGAGGAACCTTACCAGGGCTTAAATGTGGTCTGACAGCTTTAGAGATAGAGTTTTCTTCGGACAGATCACAAGGTGCTGCATGGTTGTCGTCAGCTCGTGCCGTGAGGTGTCAGGTTAAGTCCTATAACGAGCGCAACCCCTATTTTTAGTTGCTAACAGGTTAAGCTGAGGACTCTAGAGAGACTGCCGGTGCAAACCGTGAGGAAGGTGGGGATGACGTCAAATCATCACGGCCCTTACGTCCTGGGCTACACACGTGCTACAATGGTATGGACAATGAGCAGCCACTGGGCGACCAGGAGCGAATCTATAAACCATATCACAGTTCGGATCGGAGTCTGCAACTCGACTCCGTGAAGCTGGAATCGCTAGTAATCGGATATCAGCCATGATCCGGTGAATACGTTCCCGGGCCTTGTACACACCGCCCGTCAAGCCATGGAAGCTGGGGGTGCCTGAAGTTCGTTACCGCAAGGAGCGACCTAGGGTAAAACTGGTAACTAGGGCTAAGTCGTAACAAGGTAGCCGTACCGGAAGGTGCGGCTGGAACACCTCCTTTCTAGAGAAAGATGGTGAGTTACAAAAGGGAAGTTTTACTCTTTGCTGTTAATTTTAAAAAACACTAATAACAAGCTATTATAGTCTCATAGCTCAGCTGGTTAGAGCGCTACACTGATAATGTAGAGGTCGGCAGTTCGAGTCTGCCTGAGACTACAAAAAGCAAGTTGTTAGAAAGGAAATTCTGGAAACTAGAGGGTTCTAAATTCGTAATTCTGAATTCATAATTCTGAATTTCAAATGGGGGATTAGCTCAGTTGGCTAGAGCGCTTGCCTTGCACGCAAGAGGTCATCGGTTCGACTCCGATATTCTCCACAACGGCATAAAGTTGTTCACAAAAAGTTTAAATACTTGTCCGTGGCGACTCGCCACAAGTTCATTGACATATTGGTAAAATGATATCGTAAAGAAATCAAGATAGAGAAGTTAATCTTCGGATTAACAACAATATTTTTATAAAAATAAATAATTATAAAGAGCTCGTTCTAAACATTTATGTTTAGAGCAAAAAGTACAATAAGCTAAATAAGGGCGTATGGCGGATGCCTAGGCTTTCAGAGGCGATGAAGGACGCGATAAGCTGCGATAAGCTACGGGGAGGGGCACATACCTTATAATCCGTAGATTTCCGAATGGGGCAACCCGGTATGTTGAAGACATATCACCCGCAAGGGGGCAAACCCGGTGAACTGAAACATCTAAGTAACCGGAGGAAGAGAAAACAATAGTGATTCCGTTAGTAGTGGCGAGCGAACGCGGATTAGCCCAAACCAATACTGTTACGGCAGTGTTGGGGTTGTAGGGCTGCGACATTAGAATCTAAGAGAACTAGAATTGTCTGGAAAGACAAACCAAAGATAGTGATAGTCTAGTATAGGTAATCGAAGAAGATATAGCAGTACCCTGAGTAGTGCGGGACACGAGTAATCCTGTATGAATCCACCGGGACCATCCGGTAAGGCTAAATACTCCTGAAAGACCGATAGTGAACTAGTACCGTGAGGGAAAGGTGAAAAGAACCCTAAGTAAGGGAGTGAAATAGAACCTGAAACCGTACGCCTACAAGCGGTCGGAGCACATTAACTGTGTGACGGCGTGCCTTTTGCATAATGAGCCTACGAGTTACTGTTACTAGCAAGGTTAAGGATTTAAGGTCCGGAGCCGAAGCGAAAGCGAGTCTGAATAGGGCGACCATAGTTAGTAGTAGTAGACGCGAAACCGAGTGATCTACCCATGGGCAGGTTGAAGCTGTAGTAACATACAGTGGAGGACCGAACCAGTTGACGTTGAAAAGTCTTTGGATGACCTGTGGGTAGGGGTGAAAGGCCAATCAAACTCGGAAATAGCTCGTACTCCCCGAAATGCATTTAGGTGCAGCGTTGAGCGAAAGTTTTATAGAGGTAGAGCTACTGATTGGATGCGGGGGCTTCACCGCCTACCAATTCCTGACAAACTCCGAATGCTATAAAATGTTACTCAGCAGTGAGGGCATGGGTGCTAAGGTCCATGTCCGAGAGGGAAAGAACCCAGACCATCAGCTAAGGTCCCCAAATATATGTTAAGTTGAACTAACGAGGTGAAACTGCTTAGACAGCTAGGATGTTGGCTTGGAAGCAGCCATTCATTTAAAGAGTGCGTAACAGCTCACTAGTCGAGCGGTTTTGCATGGATAATAATCGGGCATAAACATATTACCGAAGCTATGGATTTATACTTTGTATAAGTGGTAGGGGAGCATTCTATTTGCGCCGAAGGTGTTCTGTAAGGGATGCTGGAGCGGATAGAAAAGAAAATGTAGGCATAAGTAACGATAAAGGGGGCGAGAAACCCCCTCACCGAAAGACTAAGGTTTCCTCAGCGATGCTAATCAGCTGAGGGTTAGTCGGGTCCTAAGGCGAATCCGAAGGGAGTAGTCGATGGATAACAGGTTAATATTCCTGTACTTCTTATAATTGCGATGGGGTGACGGAGTAATGAAAGCACCGCGAACTGACGGAATAGTTCGTTGAAACATGTAGCTATTAGAACAGTAGGCAAATCCGCTGATCTAGGTGAAATGTGATAGTACAACAAATCTTCGGATGCGTTGATAGTGTGCCTAAAGGCTTCCAAGAAAAACCTCTAAGCTTCAGATTATGAGAACCCGTACCGTAAACCGACACAGGTAGTTGGGATGAGAATTCTAAGGTGCTCGAGTGATTCATGGCTAAGGAACTAGGCAAAATCGACCCGTAACTTCGGGAGAAGGGTCGCCCATCTTCGGATGGGCCGCAGTGAAAAGGTCCAGGCGACTGTTTATCAAAAACACAGGGCTTTGCTAAATTGAAAGATGATGTATAAGGCCTGACACCTGCCCGGTGCTGGAAGGTTAAGTGGAGTTGTTAGCTTCGGCGAGGCAATGAAATGAAGCCCCAGTAAACGGCGGCCGTAACTATAACGGTCCTAAGGTAGCGAAATTCCTTGTCGGGTAAGTTCCGACCTGCACGAATGGTGCAACGATCTGGACACTGTCTCAGCCATGAGCTCGGTGAAATTGTAGTATCGGTGAAGATGCCGATTACCCGCAGCGGGACGAAAAGACCCCGTGAACCTTTACTATAGCTTCGTATTGGTTTTGGATAAGTAATGTGTAGGATAGGTGGGAGACTATGAAGCGGCGTCGCTAGGCGTTGTGGAGTTACCCTTGAAATACCACCCTTTGCTTATCTAGAATCTAACTCAGCAATGAGAACAGTGCGTGGTGGGTAGTTTGACTGGGGTGGTCGCCTCCAAAAGAGTAACGGAGGCTTCTAAAGGTTCCCTCAGCACGTTTGGTAACCGTGCGTAGAGTGCAATGGCATAAGGGAGCTTGACTGAGAGACATACAGGTCGATCAGGTACGAAAGTAGAGCATAGTGATCCGGTGGTTCCGCATGGAAGGGCCATCGCTCAAAGGATAAAAGGTACTCCGGGGATAACAGGCTGATCTCCCCCAAGAGCTCACATCGACGGGGGGGTTTGGCACCTCGATGTCGGCTCGTCACATCCTGGGGCTGGAGAAGGTCCCAAGGGTTGGGCTGTTCGCCCATTAAAGTGGCACGCGAGCTGGGTTCAGAACGTCGTGAGACAGTTCGGTCTCTATCTGCTGTGGGCGTTAGAAATTTGAGTGGATTTGACTTTAGTACGAGAGGACCGAGTTGAACTAACCTCTGGTGTATCTGTTGTTCCGCCAGGAGCATTGCAGAGTAGCTACGTTGGGAAGGGATAAGCGCTGAAAGCATATAAGCGCGAAACCCACCACAAGATGAGATTTCTTTAAAGGGTCGTGGAAGATTACCACGTTGATAGGATACAGGTGTAAAGGCAGTAATGTCATAGCCGAGTATTACTAATAACCCATAGGCTTATGTAGAAGTCTTGCGCTCGAAAGGGCGCAAGCACCAACTCTTTTGATTATTTACGATATAATTTTTACCAATATGTTAACTTATACAGTTGAAATATACTGAAACGATTTAAGGTGATTATCGCAATGGGGCTCACCTCTTTCCATCCCGAACAGAGAAGTTAAGCCCATTTGCGCCGATGGTACTGCCAATGGTGGGAGAGTAGGTCGTTGCCTTTCTTTTAAAACCTCAATCTATAAAGATTGAGGTTTTTTTTTGTCCTAAACTGAAATAAAATTCCTTTGACGGATTCGGTTTTTTTAGTTATAAAACTTTCTTAAATTAAATTTATACAAGCTCTAAAAGTAAATTATACCTCACAAGTTTTTAAAACCTGTGAGGTATTTTTATATAAGTAAGAATTTTTAAAAATATTATGAATTTTTAGCCCCGATTGAAGCATTTGTTTGAGCTCTTTTTTTGATTTTTCTTCAAAAAAAAGCGAGTGCGGAAAGCGGGAATAGCTTCTAATAATAATTTTTTCAATGTTTTTAGAGGGTTTTATTCTATCATTATTAAACAAATAAAAAGCTCTTTATAAAATTTAACCTTTCATTTATAGATGCTATTAGCAAGAATTATCTTTTCTATCGTCTAGACTTTAAAGTTATTTTATATATTGCTTAGCTTTCGTTAAATTAATTTAATAGCTATGTTTTGATTTAGAATCAGAAAAAGGCTTTAAGTATTTAATGTTATCTAGAATTGTAGTCTGTTCTGAATGAAAGCATATATAACTAAACAAAAAAATAATGCCCAAAAAAACATTTCAAAAACCAAGAGATTATATAAATAGAACTAAGGAAGAATTAGCAGAAAAAGTACTAATTGATCCTTATAATGTTTTTTATGAATGCGAGATTCGCATTGGCAAAATTAATGAACAAGATTTAGAGTTAGTTAAAATTAGCATATCTTCTTTAGAAACTATTTTGGATGATATTGATGAACACAATTGTGTCAATCTATTGGCAGAATTAGGGAAATTATACTCAGAAGACGAATTGGATTTGTTATTAAAAGAAAGAAAATTCGAATTAAATAAAGCTTTAGGTAATTTTGTAACCGGTATGGTTAGTATAAAAACAAACCCAAAAGCACGTGTTTTAATTAAAGGTAAAGACTTTGGAGTAACTCCTTTGACAAAAATAGTATTACCAGTAGGTAATGTGCTTTTAGAATTTGAATGCACAGTAACAGGAGAATGTTATTCTAAAAAAATAGCTATAGAAAAAAATGTTATTACACTCATCAACACAACAAATAATGAACAACAAAAAGCAAAAGATCTTATAAAAGAGTTCAATAAAGAAATTGAAAAACAAGCCATATTTTATATTCCAAGTTATATTTCTTTTATTGATATGATGTACGATTGTGAATGGGACTCAGAACTTAGTCTTGAAAAAATGCTTGAACAAGGACGACTTCTTTCAGAAGAAAGAAAAAAATTAGGTATCAGGCGTTTTGTGCAGAGAAAAAAAGGTTTTTCAGATGGCTATTATCATGTAAAGTTTTGGGAAATACTCAATACAGGATTAGAAATAAAAACTGAATACGGAAGCGTAGATACAAGCTCACCAAGAAAGAACACAAAAATCCATATAAATAAATCAGCAGCAGAAAAAGACTTTGAGAAAAAAATAAAAGCAAAACTTAAAAATGGCTATCAAGAAGAAACTTCTAAAAATGTTAACTGACAGTTTAAAATGTAAGAATATTTAGCATCAGAGATCCATTAATATCATAAAAAAACTAGAGAAGCCTAAGAGGTAATGTTAAAGTTATAAAACGGTAAAATATAGCACAAAAAAACCGAGCATATAGCTCGGTTTTTAATTATTAAAAAAATATAAAAATTATTTTGTTAAACTATAGTTAGTCCAAGCAAATTTAGTAAAGTTAGCTCCTCTACCAGCTTTAACAGTTAAAGCATCTCCGTTAGCAGTAATAGCCTCTGCATCTTCAGTAACAGTTCCTGTGATAGTTCCTCCTTCTTTGTTATCACCAACAGCTCCCATTTTGTAAGCTCCTGTAATATTTAAGGTTCCATTACCTTTGTCATCTTTAGTATCAATTAAGTTACCAAAAGAAGCATCACCATAAGCTGCAAATAATGCATTCTCAATTGTAGCTGTAGTTCCTCTTCTGATTTCAGCACCTGATTTAAGAGGTGTGTTTTTTGATAAGTTTAAAACAGTTACATTCTTGATAGTAGGAGAAGATATAGGAGTAGCAGTA
This sequence comes from Tenacibaculum pacificus, assembly GCF_027941775.1. NCBI lineage: Bacteria > Pseudomonadati > Bacteroidota > Flavobacteriia > Flavobacteriales > Flavobacteriaceae > Tenacibaculum > Tenacibaculum pacificus. The sequence goes on from NZ_CP115917.1 coordinate 262,635, forward strand.
GCATCTGAACCATTACTATCACCTTCAATACCTCTTGGGTCTTCAGTAGCTTCATTAAAATTACTTTCTCTAAGACCAAACATATTATCCATAGTACCAGTATACCCACCAGTAAAATCAAACATATCATCTTTAATGTTAACACACATAACGTTAGTAACATTTACAGTACCTCCAAATAATTCAATACCGTCATCAGCACCATTAGAGATAAATAAGTTATTAATAGTAGTTTCAGAACCTACAGAATATAAAGATACACCATTAAATTCTTGATCTCCATTAATTTTTGCACCAGTATACTCAGCTTTAACATATGTTAAAGTTCCTGAATTGTCATTGTCTTCAGTACCACCATATTTTAAACCAGCAACTTCTGTTTCAGCTTCATCACCTTTATTTGTTCTTGCTTTACCAGCAATTACAATACCACCCCAGTCACCAGCTCTAGGTGAAGTAGCATCAGATGTAAATACAATAGGCTTAGCAGCAGTTCCATTAGCATTTAATTTAGCTCCTCTTTCAACAGCAACATAAACATCAGTATTACCTGATTTACAAAGAATTTTTGTTCCTGCTTCTATTGTTAAAACTTTTCCTTCTTTTACTCTTAAAGAACTAGATAATAAATATTCAACTCCTGATTTTAAGGTTATATCAGCGTTAATGTTACCTTTTAAATCTTTAGGATCAAAATCTTCTTGACTATTGATTTCTAAGTCAAATCCAGTTGGAGTTGGAGTTGGATTATCATCTGAACATCCAACCATTATAGATGCAGAAACTGCTAAGATTGATAAAAATTTAATTGTCTTCATTTTTTTCTTTTTTAATTATTTAATTGAGTTGCAAATATTAGTTTGTTTATTTAATAAAACTTTACTTTAGTTTTATCAAAAGGTTAATAAAATTACAATTTATAAGTAACTCCTAACGATAAGTTTACACCGTTTTTAAATGATTTAGTTGTAAAGTCAAAAGGTGTACTTATAGTTTTAGAACTATCATTAGGGTCTTTAGTTATTAAGTTATTACCTATGTCTCTATAACGTTCAATACTTGAATTTGATAAATTTTTAGCACTAAATTTAACTCCTATTTTTTTAGAAAATTCAATGTTTTAAAACAAAGTCTAACCTAGGAAGAGATTTTTCAATGATAGCTTCTAAAAAGTTAGCTCCTACTGAGTATACTTTTTCATTTTGATAATTAAAAACTAAAGAGGCAATAGTTTGTTTATCATCTTTTTTATAGTTGTATGATACATCAGTATTTAAGATAATAGGTGCAGCACCTGCTAATTGTTCTTCTTTTTTTGTAGGGCTAAAATTAGATTTTTTAGTTAAAGTTTGGTTTGTATACATATAACTAGCATTAAATCCTAATTTAATCATTTGAGTAAATTCATCTTCATCTTTAGCTAAATTGAATAAATTTTTCTTAAGCTCAACTTCAAGACCTAAAACATCTGCATCTCCAGTATTCTGATATGTGAAATTATTATCAGAAGCAGCATTTTGTTCAATTCTACTGATAGCATTTTTAATACGTTTTCCAAAAATAGTTGCTGAAATCAATTCATCTCTAGAAGGGTAAAGTTCCCATTTTAAATCAATATTAATATTTTCAGAAGGTTTTAAATCTGGGTTTCCGATTTCAAGATAATCAGCTCCTTCATAAGGAAACGGTGCTATTTCTTTAAATTGAGGAAAAGTATATGTTTGACTTCCTGCAAGACGAATAACATTATTATCAGTAATATTGTATTTTAAATTGAAAGTAGGTAATAAATAATTTTCTTTTTTAGAAATAAAGTTATTTTCTACATCTTTATCTTGAGGTGTTTTCCATCTAACATCCATTTGTAATCTCTCAAATCTAGCTCCTGCATTAATAAAAAATTTATCAGTAATTTGATAATCTAAAGAAGCATATCCAGCATGAGTTGTTTTATCTCCAGTATAATACATAGGAGTTATAGCATCTGAACCAAAACCATAGTGTGTTTTAAGACGAAAAACATCATTATCTAATGCTTCTTGATTTAATGCAGCACTTAAATCATTAATGTTAGCTATATTATTTTGGTTATTGATATCATAATCAAAATAATATTGATTCATAATTCTATCTGTATTTCTAAATAAATACCCGATATTTAATTTAATTTTATTATCTTCTTTTCCTCCAAAATACTTTGTCAAATCAACTTTAGCTGTTAGATCATTTTCTTTTAAATTATGATAATATCTACTATTATTTCTTGGTGTTCCCGAAGCAAAGAAATAATCGCTTTCGTTTTCGTTACGTCTTAAAAGATTCTTTTTTCTATTAGGTTCGTCATTATGAACCGAATTATATGAAAAACCAGTATTAACATCAATACTTTCACTTAATTTATGGTTACTTAATAATTGATTAACAAATAATTTATTTTGGTTTTGTGTTTGAAGAATTAAACGAGCAACTTCACCTTCATCAGCAACATCAGGTTTAGTACCTGTATAGTCTTGAATGTTTTGTGAATTAGAATGAATAAAAAGAGTATTGTAAGATACTTTATGTTTTGAGTTTATTCTATAAGCAAAATTACCCATAGCTAATTTTGATGTCTCATATTTATACTCTTTAGCAGAGGTATAGCTACTTCCTTTAGAACCATCATTTCTTTGATAGTTAATAGAGATACCATCTCTAATTAAATAGTCGTTGTTAAAAGACCCTACTAAAAACATAGTTAAAGAAGATTCTTCATTTATATCAAATCTTCGTCCCCCAGAAAGAGATAGATTAGTTGTCGTTGCGGCACGATCATTTTTAGGTGTAAAGTTATCTGTAAAAGGTAACTTATTTAAACTATTAACATTATGGTTAGTATTCTTAGCAGAACCTATCCAGTTAGCTCCATCAATAGTTTTAAAGCTTTTTCCAGTCGTTTGACTGTTAACACCACTAGAGAATCCAATCGTCATAACTTTTCTACCGTTATGTTCTTTTGTAGATATATCAACATTTGCACCAGCTAAATCACTTGTTAAGTTAGCTGAAAATGTTTTACTTATTCCTACATTTTGGATGATACCTGTAGGGAATAACTCAAGAGATATGTTTTTATAACTAGGGTCATTAGAAGGTAATGGTAATCCGTTTAAGGTTGTACTATTATATCTGTCACCTAAACCTCTAACAAAAATTTTATTAGAACCTTGTTGCTTAGATATTCCAGCAACTTTCGTAGTAGCAGCTGCTGCATCACTTACTCCTTTTTTAGAAAGCTCTAGAGCTCCAATACTTTCAACAATTACAGTTGCTTTCTTTTGTTGTAAAAGTAAAGCACTTTCTTTTTCTCTACTAACAGTTGCTTTAATTACAACTTCATCTAAAGAAAGACCTTGATTAGGACCTAATTCTTGGTTAATAATTAAAGGTTGACTTGCTTTTACTACAATAGCTTTTTCTACCGTCTGATATCCAACAAAACTAAATACTATTGTTTGGTTACCTACAGGAACACTTAAGGTATATTTACCATCCATATCTGTTGTTCCCCCGATAGTTGTTCCTTTTATAAAAACATTTGCAAAAGGTAATACTTCTCCATTCATCTCTTTATCAGTTATTTTACCTGATATTGTTCCTTTATCTTGTGAGTACACAAAGCTACAAAGGGTTAAAAGAGTAATTACAATTAATTTTTTCATTCTATCTTTACTTAGGTTCTTAAAATACACTGCAAATCTGATGTAATGTTGTAAAGCTAGTGTTACGTAAATATTATGGTTATCTTATTAGAATGTTTATTTAATATTAAGCACTGCTTATTTATGTTACTGTAATGTTAAGTATTTACCAAGAAAACAGTAAACCTGACTATAGGTTTACTGTTTTAACACTAATGTTGTAAATTATTTAGTTAAATATTTTGAAACCTAAAGTATAGGTTCTTGGTGCTGCAGGACCATAAATGAAATTACTATCACGCTCTTTACCTATATCAAATGATGTTTGATAGGCATCAAAAATATTCTTAATACCAGCAAAAATTTCAATATTTGTCTTTAGTTTTTCTAATTGAAGTACATAACTCGTTTTAATCCCTACATTAAAAAATGTTGGAGATTTAAAATACTCATCATCACTTAAATTATCTGTAGAAGCTAAATGTAATACATCCATTTTACCAGTATAAACTAAATTTAAAGCTGTTTTAAATTTTTGATTAGGAGTATAAGTAGCAGTTGCATATCCGTAAGTAGTAGGTGTTCTTAAAAATTCTTTTTTAGTGTCAAGAGTATCAGAGTTTTTTACAGCAGTATTATATTTGCTTGATTGATAGGTAACTCCTGCATCAAACTGAATAATTCCATCGTAATTTAAACGACCTTCTAAAGTAATTCCGTTTACAACAGCACCGTCACCATTTCTTTTTTCGAAAATTTCGCCATATTTATCTTCTCCAATTCCTTCTAAATAAAAAGCATCATTTAATTCGGTATAAAAACTTTCTAGGGTAAATCCATAAATATAATGTTCGGTTGGTTTATCATAATTAAAAGATACGGTATAACTATTAGAACGTTCTCTTTTTAAATCATCAGCAAGTTGAACTCTTGAAATTCCACCACCAGCAAAAGCCATGTGTAAATCGGTATCAAAAGCTTGAGGCGCTCTAAAACCTGTTCCCCAAGTGGCACGTAATTGTCCATTTTCAAAAGGTTTGAATAGTAAAGAAACACGAGGGCTTGCTACATTATTGATAATAAATTTTCTGTTTCCATCTTTTTTTAAGGCATCTAATTTATGATGATCATAACGAATACCTGTTAATAAATTCCATTTATCGTTAATTTCCCAATCACTTTGAAAGAAGAAACCATAATTTTGAGTAATTTGATCAACTACATATTTATATGCTGAAATTTCATCAAAAACATCATCTTGTACAAATTCAGAACCAATAGTTAATACATTATTTCCTTTTAAGAAATCTTCTAGTTTATGATTAAATTGAAGCCCTCCTTGAAAAGTAGTCGTTTCAGAATTTCCGTATGGTGGATTTGCCAAATGTTCCGTATCTGCGGCATCCTTAGTTCCTGGACGGATTCCTGTATAATGATCTCTTCCTGTATATTGAGAAGCAAAATAGGTAATTAATGAACTTTTATCTTCATTAAAATTAATTTGATAATCGATATTTGCTACATAAACATCGTGGGTTCTTTCTTCGGATTGTAAGGCAAAATGAGGGGCATTTTCAATCATTTCACCACCATAACGATATTCGTTCATTTTACTGAAATTAATTTCAATTTTCTGATTATCCGTAGGTAAGAAAAATAAATTAGCACCAAACGAGTTATTTTTTAATTCAGGAAGTTCTGAATAATTATCACCATTATGATCGTAAACTTCACGAGTTCTATTATTGATGAAAAAAGAAATTCCTGCATTTTTATCTTCATTTACAACCGTTGCATTTCCTGCAATTATATGATCAGAAGCTCCTTTAAAATTTTGATATGTATATCCAATACTATAATTATCTTTTTTAGGAATATTTGTAATCACATTTACAGTACCACCAATAGCACTTGAGCCGTACAATGCAGAGCCACCACCACGAACTACTTCAATTCTATCAATCATATTGGTAGGAATTTGCTCCAAACCATACAAACCTGTTAGCGGACTAAAAATCGGACGACCATTAATTAATATTTGCGAATATCCTCCAGATAAACCGTTCATTCGTAATTGAGTATAATTACAAGTTTGGCAATCAGTTTCAACACGTAAACCTGTCTGGAATTTTAATCCTTCTGATAAATTACAGGCTTGTACATCGGCTAAAGTTTGGCTGTTAATTACGTTAACAATCACAGGATTTTTAGTACTTCGTCTGTCGGTTCGTGTTCCTGTTACCGTAATTTGATCTAATAATTCGGCATGCTCAATTAGGGAGAAATTAATAGTATTTACTTTTTCTTTTGATATATTTATTCTTTTTTGAGAAGATATAAACCCGATAGAAGAAGTAATTAACGTAACTTTTTTCTTATTTATATTTTCTAAAATAAAAGCTCCATTTTCATCAGCTGTTACTCCAATATTGGTGTTTTTAACTAAGATATTAGCAAACGGTAGTATTACTCCTTTAGAAGTGGTTACTTTTCCTGTAATAGTTTGTGCTTTACTAAAAGTTGCGATTAGTAAAAATGTAACTAAAATTATTTTTTTCATGATTTATTGATATTATTTTTAGTGTTGTCTTTTTTAAATTTATGCAAATGTAAAACAATTTTTTAGTCTTGTCTAAAAATTATTTTATATAAATGAAAATACATATATTTGTATCATCAAAAAAAGAATATGTTTAGTCAATCAGAAGAAAACTATATTAAAACAATTTATCATTTAGGATTATTATCTGATAAAGGAATTTCGACAAATGCTATTGCAAATATGTTAGCGACTAAAGCTTCTTCGGTAACAGATATGATTAAAAAATTATCAGATAAAGAAGTTGTTATCTATAAAAAATATCAAGGAGTTACTTTAACTGATTTTGGTAAAAAAACAGCAGTAAATATTATTAGAAAACATCGTTTATGGGAAGTTTTTTTAGTTGAAAAACTTAATTTTTCTTGGGATGAGGTACATGATGTTGCTGAACAATTGGAGCATATAAAATCGCCAAAATTAATTGATGAATTAGATTTGTTCTTAGGATATCCTAAAACAGACCCACACGGTGACCCTATTCCTGATAAAGAAGGAAATTTACCACAGATTCAAAAAAGTTTATTATCTACATTAGAAAAAAATCAAAAAGGACTTTGTGTTGGTGTTAATGATACTTCTTCTGAGTTTTTACGCTTTTTAGATAAACAAGAAATTGCATTAGGACAACATATAGAAGTGTTAGATAAAGAACCTTTTGATGATTCTTTTTTAGTAATGATAAATGATAAAAAAATGACCATTTCAAATAAAGTTGCCAATAATATTTATATCCAAAAAAATTAATATGAAAAAAATAATGATATTACTTGTTGTTTTAATTGCAGTAAGCTGTAAAACAACAGAAAAAAAACAAAATGGTAAATTAAACGTAGTTACAACAACGACTATGATTACTGATTTGGTTAAAAATATAGGTGGAGATAAAATTGAAATAAATGGATTAATGGGCGCAGGAGTTGATCCGCATTTATACAAAGCTAGTGAAGGAGATGTATCTAAGTTATTCAATGCTGATATTGTTATCTATAATGGATTACATTTAGAAGGAAAGTTAGAAGAGGTATTTGAAAAAATGCAACATCAAAATAAAAAAACAATCGTTATTTCTGATGTTATTGATAAAAAAAACTTGATTGGTTCAGAATTATTTGCTTCAAATTACGATCCGCATATTTGGTTTGATATTACTAATTGGACAAAAATGACTTCTTATGTTGCTGATAAATTAGCTCAAATAGATGTTGAAAATGCATCATTCTATAAAGAAAATGCAAAAATATATCTAGAAAAATTAGAAGAATTAAACAAGCAAGTAGCAACTAAAATAAATGAATTACCTCAAGAAAAAAGAATATTAGTAACTGCACACGATGCTTTTAATTACTTCGGAAGACAACACAAATTTAATGTTGTTGGTTTACAAGGTTTATCAACAGCTACGGAGGCAGGTGTTCAGGATGTTCAAAAATTGGCAAAGTTTATTATTGATAAGAAAGTGAAAGCAATTTTTGTAGAAAGTTCAGTTCCTAAACGAACTATTGAAGCTTTACAGGCTGCTGTAAAATCGAAAAATCAAGAAGTTGTTATTGGCGGAACTTTATATTCTGATGCTTTAGGAAGTGCAGGAACTATCGAAGGAACGTATATTGGAATGTACAACGCAAATGTAAATACGATTGTAAACGCCTTAAAATAATCAACAGATAATACAAATGAGTGAAATAAAATACGCAGTAACTGTTGATGATTTAACAGTTGCTTATAATTATAAACCCGTACTTTGGGATATTGATTTAGCCATACCTGAAGGTGTTTTAATGGCAATCGTTGGACCAAATGGTGCAGGGAAATCTACGTTGATAAAATCTATTTTAGGTATTATAAAACCGATTGCAGGAAGTGTTTCTATCTTTGGGAAATCATATGAAAAACAACGAAAGTTAGTTGCTTATGTTCCGCAAAAAGGAAGTGTAGATTGGGATTTCCCGACCACAGCTTTAGATGTTGTGTTAATGGGAACTTACGGAAGTTTAGGCTGGATTAAAAGACCTGGAAGAACTCAGAAAAAAACAGCTTTAGAAGCGCTTGAAAAAGTAGAAATGTTGGCTTTTAAAAGTCGTCAAATTTCTCAACTTTCAGGAGGACAACAACAGCGTGTTTTTTTGGCAAGAGCTTTGGCACAAGAAGCTGCCATTTATTTTATGGATGAACCTTTTCAAGGAGTTGATGCAACTACTGAAATTACCATCATAAATATTTTAAAAGAACTTCGAAAAGCAGGAAAAACTGTAATTGTAGTACATCACGATTTACAAACTGTACCCGAATACTTCGATTGGGTAACTTTTTTAAATGTCAAAAAAATAGCCACAGGTCCTGTTAAAGAAATTTTTAATGATGATAATTTAACCAAAACTTACGGAATTAATTATAAAGTAAGTGTACAACAATAATGGATTTACAAGAATACTTAAAACTCGTTTTTTCAGATTATACACTTCGAACTATTACTATTGGAACGGCTATTTTAGGCGCTATTTGTGGAATGTTAGGAAGTTTTGCCGTATTAAGAAAACAAAGTTTACTCGGCGATGCTATTTCACACGCTTCACTTCCAGGAATTGCGATTGCATTTTTAATTACAGGTACAAAAGATACGAATGTGTTATTGATTGGTGCATTAATTAGTGGATTAATCGGTGCTTTTTGGATACGTAGTATTGTAAAAAATACCCATTTAAAAACTGATACTGCTTTAGGATTGATTCTTTCTATTTTTTTCGGATTTGGAATGTTACTTTTAACCTTTATACAGAAACAACCGAATGCAAATCAGTCTGGATTAGATAAGTTTTTATTCGGTCAGGCAGCAACATTATTAATTGAAGATGTATGGTTTATGGCAATTGTAACGGCTATTTGTTTGGCGGTATTATTGCTTTTTTGGAAAGAATTTAAACTTTTATTATTTGATGTCGATTATGCAAAAACCTTAGGTTTTAATATCAAATTTATTGATGCTTTAATTACTAGTTTTATTGTGTTGGCAATTGTTTTAGGATTACAAACTGTTGGTGTTGTTTTGATGAGTGCGATGTTATTAGCACCAGCAGCGGCAGCCCGTCAATGGACAAATAGTTTAAGTACAATGGTTGTTTTAGCGGCAATTTTTGGTTCGGTTGCTGGTGTGGTAGGAACAGGAATTAGTGCAAGTCAAGCAAATTTATCGACAGGACCTGTAATTGTGTTAGTTGCAGCTGTGTTTGTGGTATTTTCTTTTATTTTTTCGCCATCAAGAGGTTTGCTTTTTAGTCAGATACGTTTTTTAAAAAATCGTAGAGATTTACAATTACATAAAACTTTATCTTTTATGTTTGACCTTGTTAAAACACATGAAGATAAATCACATCCACATGCTATAAAAATTTTAAATAATTTTCAAGGATACACAAAAGGAACTTTAAAAAAGTTAGAAGAAAAAAAATATATCAAATTATCAGGCAGAATGTGGTCAATGACCGAAGAAGGATATCAATTTGCAGGTAATTTATACAATCAAAATATAGAAAAATAAAAAATGAGTAGTGCTCAAATTGAAATACAATTAATTGCAAGTCTAGTAGCTGTAGCTTGTGCAATACCTGGCGTATTTTTGGTCTTGCGAAAAATGGCGTTAATTAGTGACGCAATTAGTCATTCTATTTTACCTGGTTTGGTTATAGGTTTTTTTATCACTCACGATTTAAATTCGCCTTTATTAATTTTAATGGGTGCTTTATCAGGAATTTTAACTGTGGTTTTAGTAGAGTATATTCAGAAAACAAAATTAGTAAAAGAAGATACTGCAATCGGATTGGTGTTTCCTGCTTTATTTAGTATCGGTGTGCTTTTAATTGCCAAAAATGCCAATGATATTCATTTAGATGTTGATGCCGTTTTATTAGGTGAATTAGCTTTTGCTCCGTTTGATAGATTATTAATTAATGGAATTGATATAGGTCCAAAATCATTATGGCTTATAGGAACTATTTTATTGATTACTTTAAGTCTTTTAATAGCCTTTTTTAAAGAATTAAAAGTGAGTACGTTTGATCCTGGTTTGGCAACAGCTTTAGGATTTTCTCCAATCGTAATTCATTACGGATTAATGAGTGTAGCCTCGATAACAACTGTCGGAGCTTTTGATGCCGTTGGCGCAATTTTAGTAGTTGCGTTAATGATTGCACCAGCAGCTACAGCATATTTATTAACAAACGATTTAAAGAAAATGTTAATCTATGCTGTACTTTTTGGAATGTTTTCGGCTATTTCAGGATATTGGCTAGCGCATTATTTAGATGCTTCTATTTCTGGTTCGATGATAACAATGCTTGGTTTTGTGTTTTTTCTGGTTTATTTATTCGCTCCAAATAGTGGTTTGATTGCTGTTTTATATCGAAATAGACAACAACAAAAAGAAGTGCAATTACTTACTTTTTTATTGCATTTAAATAATCATAAAGAAAAAAGAGAACGTCATATTAATCATTTAAACGAACATATTAATTGGCATAAAGTAAAAGCAAAATCTATTGTTGAATTGGCTGATAAAAATAATCTGATTTTTATTGATAATAATATTATATCGCTTACCGAAAAAGGAAAAACATTTACTGAAAAAGCAATCGATTATATTATTACTAATGATGATTCTGAAATTGAATCAATGAAAAAAGACTTCTTTTTATTTAGAGGATAGTTTTTTATCTGATTGCTATTTTTAAATTTTCTCTTTTTTAAGTACGATGTAAATAGTTTTTTCTAAATATCAAAAAGAGTAAAAATGCCTAGCCCCGATTGAAGCAATTGTTTGAGCTCTTTTTTGTTTTTCTTTTTAAAAAACAAAAAAAGCGAGTGCGGAAAGCGGGAAATTGCTTCAAAATATTTTTATTCTTATTAATTATTTTGTTACGATTCTATCTTGTTTGATGTGCTTTAAAAAGGTATTTTGCATTAAAAATTAGGCTGTGCAAAATCCATCAAATTTTCAAGTATATAATGCCTCGGCAGGTAGTGGAAAAACGTTTACTTTAGTAAAGGAATATCTTAAAGTTTTATTGAACTCGGAAGATGTTTTTAGATTTCAAAAAATATTAGCCATCACATTTACCAACAAAGCTGCTGGTGAAATGAAAGAACGTGTTTTAAAAAATTTAGAAGAATTTTCGGAAGGAAAAGAAAATGATTTGTTTCAAATTATTATCAAAGAAATTTCGATTGATAAAGAAAAAGTACAAGAACGAAGTAAGAAAATATTAGATGCCGTTTTACAAAATTATTCGGCTTTTTCAATTACTACTATTGATAGTTTTACACATCGAATTATTAAAAGTTTTGCTTATGATTTAGGATTACCACTAAATTTTGAGGTAGAAATGGATGCGATTTCATTATTAAATGAAGCTGTTGATGTGTTAATTTCTAAAATTGGTACAGATACTGATTTAACAAAATTATTGATAGATTTTTCTTTAGATAAAGCTGATGACGACACTTCTTGGGATATTTCGGTTGAATTAAATGAGTTTTCAAGAATTTTATTAAATGAAGACGATACCGAACATTTTAGAGCACTTGCTGATAAAAAATTAAGCGATTTTATAAACTTAAAAAGTAAACTTTCCAAAGATCAACGACAAATTAAACTTCGATTTTTAGAAATTGGAAAGAAAGGTTTAGGAATAATAGAAACGGCACAATTAGAAGCAAAAGACTTTTACTATTCTATGTTGCCAAAGCATTTTTTGGCGTTGTCTCAAAATCCTGCAAAAGCAAAGTTTTTTGATGAAAATAAACTTCGAGAACATATTGAAGAAAATAATTTTTATTCAAAATCAAAATCCAACGATATAAAAAGTGCGATTGAAGGAATTTTGCCTGAGCTTTTAACTTTATACACGGAATCTGAGGAATTGTATCAGCAATTTTTAATGAATAGATTGGCATTAAAAAGTGTAATTCCGTTAGCAGTTTTAAATTATATCAATATAGAATTAACGAATATTAAAGAAGAAAATAATATTCGATTAAATGCTGAGTTCAATCAATTAATTTCAGATAATATAAAAGACCAGCCTGCACCGTTTATTTATGAGCGAATCGGTGAACGATTTATGCATTATTTTATTGATGAAATGCAAGATACATCAGTATTGCAATGGGAAAATATAATTCCCCTAATAGATAATGCACTGGCACAAGAAGGTAGTAATTTATTATTGGTTGGTGATGGTAAACAAGCAATTTATCGTTGGCGCGGTGGAAAAGCAGAACAATTTATTTCATTAGGTTCAAGTACAGATAACCCGTTTCATATTGAAAAAGAAATAAAAACATTGGAAACAAACTTTAGAAGTTATACGGAGGTAATTGATTTTAATAATCAGTTTTTTCAACATACTTCTAATTTTTTGGAAAATGAACATTATAAAAAATTGTTTATCGATGGTAATAAACAATTAACAACAGCTAAAAGTGGTGGTTTTGTGTCTTTATCGTTTTTAGATAAGGAAGAAGAAAAGGCAGATGACCTATTAAAATATCCGAAGAAAATTTTAGAGACTATTCAAAAAGCGTCGGCTTCTTTTTCTTTAAATGAAATATGTGTTTTGGTTCGTAAGAAAAAAGATGGTATTGCGGTGGCAAATTATTTATCTGAAAATGGTGTTAATATTATTTCTTCTGAAACTTTATTGTTAGATAATAGTGCGAGTGTTCAATTTATGGTGAATTTATTGAAAGTTATTCAGCACCCGAACGATAAAGAAGCTTTATTAGAAGTTTTATATTTTTTATATAATCATTTGAAATTGGAAATAGCTAAAAATTTCTTTATTTCAGAAATGATTCAAAAACCTATTGATGTCATTTTTGAAGAATTAAAAATATATGAAGTGTTTTTTGAATTGTCAACTTTTCATCAATTGCCATTTTATGAAAAAGTTGAAGAAATTATCCGATGTTTTAAATTAATTGATTCTTCGGATGCCTATGTACAGTTTTTTTTAGACATCGTTTTAGAACAGCAACGAAGAGGAACGAGTATTCAAGAGTTTTTAGATTTTTGGGAAGAGAAAAAATCGAATTTAAGTATTGTAGCACCCGAAAGTGGAAACGCAGTACAAGTAATGACTATTCATAAATCGAAAGGGTTGGAGTTTCCTGTGGTTATTTTTCCGTATGATTTAGAAATTTATCGACAAATAAATCCTAAAATTTGGTTAGATGATTTGCCAACCTATTTTGAAGAATTTAAAGAATTATTAGTACCTTTTAATAAAGATTTAAAATCAATAAATGAAAGAAGTCTAGAAATATTTAATGAACAAAGAGAAGAATTAGAGTTAGATAATTTTAATCTTTTATATGTTGCTTTAACACGTGCAGTAGAACAATTACATATTATTACAGAATATAAAATTAGTACAAAAGGCGAAGAAAATACTAATTTTTATTCAGGTATTTTCATTAATTATTTAAAGGAAAAAAACTATTGGAACGATGGACAGTTAGATTATTATTTTGGAGAACCTAAAAGAGCTAGTGTACCTAAAGAAATTTCTTCGATTGCTGAGGTTCAAGAGGTATTTATTTCAACGCCTTGGCAAGAACATAATATTCATATGTTGGCAAGTGCTTCAAAATTATGGAATACCGAACAAGGGAAAGCCATTGAATTTGGTAATTTGATTCACGAAATGATGGCAAAAATTATGACTCAGCAAGATATTGCACGAGTTGTACGTCAATATGAGCAACAAGGAATTATTGATAAACCACAATCAATAGCTATTGAAGCCGATATTAATAAAATTGTAACTCATCCTGAATTGGAAGAATATTACGCCAAAAATGCAACAGTATATAATGAGCGTGAAATTGTAGATGTTGATAATCAAATTTTAATTCCTGATAGATTGGTGCTTTCTGAAAATAATGAAGTTACAATTTTAGATTACAAAACAGGAAAACCATCTAAAAGTTATCATCAGCAATTATTAAAATATGAACGTGTTTTAAAATCTATTAATTATAAAGTAACTAAAAAACTACTTATATATATTAATGAAGAAATTTTGGTTGAAGAAGTTTAACAATTAACTTTGACCTTTTAAATATAAATACCATCTCGTATAATCGAGATGTAAAAATAAATATAAGATGTACGGAAAAATAAAAGAGCAATTACAACAAGAAATTCAGGAAATTAAAGATGCTGGATTGTACAAGGCAGAACGTATTATTACATCATCTCAAGATGCAGTAATAAAAATTTCTACAGGTGAAGAGGTAATCAATTTTTGTGCAAATAATTATTTAGGATTATCAAATCATCCAGAAGTAATTCAAGCAGCTAAAGATGTAATGGATACTCATGGTTTTGGAATGTCATCGGTTCGTTTTATTTGTGGAACTCAAGATATTCATAAGCAATTAGAAGAGAAAATTGCTGAATTTTACACTACAGAAGATACTATTTTATATGCAGCAGCATTTGATGCAAATGGAGGTGTTTTTGAGCCATTATTAACAAAAGAAGACGCAATTATTTCTGATAGTTTAAATCATGCATCTATTATTGATGGAGTTCGTTTGTGTAAAGCAGGTCGTTATCGTTATGATAATAATGACATGGAATCTTTAGAAGCACAGTTAATTGAAGCGAATAAACAAAATCATCGTTTTAAAATTATTGTAACTGATGGTGTTTTTTCTATGGATGGAATTGTTGCCAAACTAGATGAAATTTGTGATTTAGCAGATAAATATGATGCCTTAGTAATGGTTGATGAATGTCATGCAGCTGGTTTTATTGGTAAAACAGGTCGTGGAACTGTTGAATTGAAAAATGTAATGGATCGTGTTGATATTGTAACAGGAACTTTAGGAAAAGCACTTGGAGGTGCGATGGGTGGTTATACAACAGGTAAAAAAGAAATTATTGAAATTTTACGTCAACGTTCTCGTCCGTATTTATTTTCAAATTCTTTAGCACCTGCAATTGTAGGAGCGTCTTTAAAAGTTTTTGATTTAATTTCTGAAGATACTTCGTTTCGTGATAAATTAGAATGGAATACAAACTATTTTAGAACAGAAATGGAAAAAGCAGGGTTCGATTTAGTAGGAGCTGATGCTGCGATTGTACCTGTAATGCTATATGATGCAAAACTTTCGCAAAACATGGCAAATAAATTATTAGAAGAAGGAATTTATGTTATCGGATTTTTCTTTCCAGTAGTGCCAAAAGAAAAAGCTAGAATCCGTGTGCAGTTATCAGCAGCACATAAAAAAGAACACTTAGATAAAGCTATTGAGGCATTTACAAAAGTAGGTAAAGAATTAAATGTGATTTAATAGGTTTTAATCAAAATATATATTTGTTGTAAGTTTTTATAGAATTGCTTTTGTAAATAAGTTTTTACAACTTACATTTGCCTTATATATAAAACGAAATTTTAATTTAAATTTATTTATAATGAAACAAATCAAATTAGCTGTGATAGCTTTGTTTACGTTTGCTACTGTAGCAACTACAAACGCACAGGATTCAGATAACCCTTGGGTTGTAGGTTTTGGGATTAACACTGTAGATGTAAGAGCTTATACAGATGATTTTGGAACTAATTTAAAAGATTATGTAGGAACAAGTGAATGGTCAGACAACACTTTACCTTCTATTTCTAGAATTACTGTTGATAAGTATTTAAAAGATGGTTTTTCTTTACAATTAGCTGGTTCTTTAAATAAACTTGAAACAATAGTTTCTAAAGGTGACGCTGATGATTTATACTATTCTATTGATGCAATCGTAAAATACGATTTAAATAACTTATTTGGAGAAACTTCATGGTTTGATCCTTATGTAGCTTTAGGTGGAGGTTACCAATCTGTAGATGGTGATGGAGACGGTGTTTTAATTGGAGGATTAGGTTTTAATACTTGGTTTAATGATAACTTAGGTTTAAACTTCCAGTCTGGTTATAAGCATGGTTTTAATGCTGAAGGTAGAGATGTATTTCAACATTCACTTGGTTTAGTTTTCAAATTTGGAGGTACTGATACTGATGGTGATGGTATTTTTGATAAAGATGATGCATGTCCTGAAGTTGCTGGTTTAAAAGAATTTAACGGATGTCCTGATACTGACGGTGATGGAATTAAAGATGCTGATGATGCATGTCCTGAGGTTGCTGGTTTAGCTGCTTTAAACGGATGTCCTGATGCTGATGCTGATGGTATTGCTGATAAAAATGATGCTTGTCCTACTGTAAAAGGAACAAAAGCAAATAACGGATGTCCTGATACTGACGGAGATGGTGTAGTTGACGGTAAAGATAAGTGTCCTACTGTTGCTGGTCCTGTTGCAAATGCAGGTTGTCCTTACGTAGATACTGACGGAGATAGCGTTTTAGATAAAGATGATAAATGTCCTAAAGTTGCAGGTGTTGCTTCTAACAACGGATGTCCTGAAGTATTAATTACTAAAGCTGCTGAGAAAAAATTAAATGATTTCGCAAGAGCTATTTACTTTAACTCAGGAAGAACTACTTTTAAGCCTGGTGTTATTGCTAACTTAGATAGAATTGCTTCAATTATGAAAGAATACTCTAAAGCTAACTTTAGTGTACAAGGTCATACTGATAGCCAAGGTAAAGCTGCTAATAACTTAAGATTATCTGAAAAAAGAGCTAAGGCTGTTTTAGATTACTTAGCTGTTAAAGCTGGTATTTCAACTTCTAGATTAACTTCTGCTGGATTTGGTGAAGACTATCCAATTGCTGATAACAAAACTAGAGCTGGTAGAGCTCAAAACAGACGTGTTGAGATTAAATTAGCAAAATAATTTAACAAAACATAAATATTATTAAAAGCCTCACTTAACGTGAGGCTTTTTTTATACAGTTAATTTAGTAAAAATAGGGTAAAACGTTTTTTAAATTCCACTAAAAAAATTACCTTTGCACCTTGAAAAAAGGGCTAAAGCTCACATAGCAAATTAAATAACTTTAATTACATATAGTAATGTCTACAATAACAGGTAAAGTTTCTCAAATTATTGGTCCAGTTATCGATGTTGAGTTTAATACAGAAAATGCTGAATTACCAAAAATTTACGATTCATTAGAAATTAAAAAAGCTGATGGTTCAATTTTAGTATTAGAGGTTCAACAACATATAGGTGAAGATACAGTTCGTACTATTTCGATGGATGCGACAGATGGTTTAAGTAGAGGTACAGAAGTAATCGCTACAGGTAATCCTATTCAAATGCCAATAGGTAACGATATTTATGGACGTTTGTTTAACGTTACAGGTGAAGCTATTGATGGTTTAGGTGATTTACCTAAAACAGGAGATGCAGGTTTATCTATCCACCGTCAAGCTCCAAAATTTGAAGACTTATCAGTATCTACTGAAGTTTTATTTACTGGTATTAAAGTAATTGATTTAATTGAGCCGTATGCAAAAGGAGGTAAAATTGGATTATTTGGTGGTGCAGGAGTAGGTAAAACTGTATTAATTCAAGAGTTAATTAACAACATCGCAAAAGGACATGGAGGTTTATCTGTATTCGCAGGTGTAGGTGAAAGAACTCGTGAAGGAAACGATTTATTAAGAGAGATGTTAGAATCTGGAATTATCAAATATGGTGATGATTTCATGCATTCTATGGAAGAAGGAGGATGGGATTTATCTAAAGTAGATAAAAAAGGAATGAGAGGGTCTAAAGCTACTTTCGTATTCGGACAAATGAACGAACCACCTGGAGCACGTGCACGTGTTGCTTTATCTGGTTTAACAATTGCTGAATATTTCCGTGATGGAGCAGGAGAAGCACAGGGAAAAGATGTACTTTTCTTTGTTGATAATATCTTCCGTTTTACACAAGCGGGTTCTGAGGTATCGGCTTTATTAGGTCGTATGCCATCTGCAGTAGGATACCAACCAACATTAGCTACAGAAATGGGAGCAATGCAGGAACGTATTACTTCTACTAAAAAAGGTTCTATTACATCTGTACAAGCAGTTTATGTACCTGCAGATGATTTAACAGATCCAGCACCAGCAACAACATTTGCTCACTTAGATGCTACTACGGTATTATCTCGTAAAATTGCAGAATTAGGTATTTATCCTGCAGTAGATCCTTTAGATTCTACTTCAAGAATTTTATCTGCTGAAGTTTTAGGAGCTGAGCACTATGATACAGCAACAAAAGTAAAAGAGATTTTACAACGTTATAAAGAATTGCAAGATATTATTGCAATTTTAGGTATGGAAGAATTATCTGAAGAAGATAAATTAGTAGTTCACAGAGCACGTCGTGTACAACGTTTCTTATCTCAACCATTCCACGTAGCAGAGCAGTTTACTGGTTTAAAAGGATGTTTAGTAGATATTAAAGATACTATTAAAGGGTTTAATATGATTATGGATGGTGAATTAGATAAGTATCCTGAAGCTGCATTTAACTTAAAAGGATCAATTCAAGAAGCAATTGATGCTGGTGAAAAAATGTTAACTGAAGCATAATTCAATTAACAATTAATAATAATTAATTCTATTGAAATTATGTTTTTAGAAATTGTAACTCCAGAAGCGATCTTGTTTTCGTCAAAAGTAGATTCTGTTACTGTACCAGGTGTTAATGGTGAATTTCAAATGTTAACTAATCACGCAGCTGTTGTGTCTATTTTAACAAAAGGAACTATAAAAATACAAGTACATACACAAGATCATTTAATTTTTGATGATTTACATGAAAGTATTGTAAGTTTACCAGAAGATAATAAGGTTTTAACCTTAACTATTAAATCAGGAACTTTAGAAATGAAAGATAATAAGGCAATTATTCTAGCAGATTAATTACTTATAAAGTCATAAAATTAAAAAGCCAAACGTAATGTTTGGCTTTTTTTTATTTTATAAAATAGTTTTATTTTTATTTTAAGTATCTTTGTAATGATGAATGTAACGTTTTTATTTATAGGAGGTCCAGAGATTTTTGTAATCGTCTTAATAGTTGTAATGTTTTTTGGTGCAGATAAAATTCCTGAAATAGCCCGAGGCTTAGGAAAAGGTATCCGTCAGGTTAAAGATGCAACCAATGATATTAAAAAAGAAATTAATAATAGTACAAAAGATAGTGGTATAAATACCGATATTGTAGAAGACATCAATAAAGAAGTAACAAAAGTTAAAGACAATATTGATGACTTAACAGGTCCTATAAAACGTCAGTTTTAAAATTACTTTACACGACTGATAGTTAATCCATCACGGATTGGTAGTAAAACTGTTTCTACACGAGAATCTTCATTTAATTTTTTATTATACTCTAAAAGAATTTTTGTATCAATATCTTTTGGATTAAGTTCCTCTACAACTTTACCACTCCAAAGTACATTGTCAGATAAAATAATTCCACCAGAATTCATTTTATCAATAATTAAATCGAAATAGTTTAAGTAATTAGATTTATCAGCATCAATAAAAACTAAATCAAATTTAGTTTCCATTGTAGGAATAATATCAATAGCATTACCTACATATTGTTTAATTTGATTTTTGTAAACTGATTTTTCAAAATATTTAGATTGAAGTCCTTCTAACTCTTCATTTTTATCAATAGTATAAAGTATTCCATCATTACTTAATCCTTCTGCCAAAGAAAGTGCAGAATATCCTGTATAAGTACCAATTTCTAAAATTGATTTAGGTTGAATTAATTTAGAAATCATAGATAAAACTCTACCTTGAAAAGCGCCGCTTAACATTCTAGGATTTAATACTTTTTGCCAAGTTTCTTTGGTTAATTCCTGTAATATTTTAGGTTCTTTTTGTGAGTGATTAACAACATAAGTGTCAATTTTTTCTGGAAGAAAGTGCATGGTTATAATTTTACATCAAAGGTATAAAAAAACCAATTCCTATTATGTTATAAAATAAAATTAATGTAGTTGATGTAGTTGTTCTTTTATTTTATCTTTATCTTCTTTTGATAAACATTTAATTTCATTTTTACAATTACTAGCTTTCATTTTAAAAATAGCTGACATTTTACGGTTTTGTTTTGAATATAAAGAACAAAATTTACAATTTAATAAATGTAAGTTTAGTTGTATTTTTTCATAAAAAGAAGCTTCATTATATTGTGCTTTATCACATATATTAGTAGCTTGTTCACATGTTATTTTAGTTTTTTTAAACATTATATTTTACTTATTAAACCAATTTTTTTCTACACAAGCTCTTAATTGAGTTCTAGCTCTGTGGATAATTACCCATAGATTTGACGGAGTAATATCTAATTCCTTACAAATTTCTTCAGTTTCAAACTCTTGAATAGTTTTCATTTTAAAAACCATAGCATATTTTTCAGGAAGTTTACTGATACATTGCTCTAATTGAGTTTTTAATTCTTCGTTTTCAATATTTTTTTCTACTTCATTACCCCAAGATTGTGGAATTCGTTCTTCAATCCAATTTCCTTCTTGTTCTCCATTATCATAAAAACTCATTCTAATTTCAGCCTTTCCTTTATTAGAGTTTATTTTTCTATAATAATCAATTATTTTTCGTTTTAATATTGAAATTAACCAAGTTCTTTCAGTTGATTTTCCTTGAAAGTTTTTGGCAGATTTAAGACCTGCAAAAAATGTTTCTTGAACTAAGTCTTTAGCTATATTACTATCACTTACACGTACAGAGGCATAATTAAATAAATAATCAGCATAATCATCTACCCATTTATTGGGGTCTAAAGTGTTCAATTTTTTAGTCTGGTTCATTAGATCAAATGTAAGTTTTTTTTTATTTATATAAAATTTAAATATATTGAATGAATTTAAGAATAAAAAAAATAGTTAAATAAAGATAATAATAACTGAATTGTAATTTTTATTTAACAGATTATTCAATAAAATAATTGCGTATTTTTACAGTCTAGAAAATTTAAAAAATGTCAGTAGCCAAAAAACAATATAAAAGAGTAACAACAAAATCATTAGTAGATATGAAGGCAAATGGAGAGAAAATCTCTATGCTTACTGCTTATGATTATACGATGGCAAAAATTGTAGATGGAGCAGGAATTGATGTAATTTTAGTGGGAGATTCTGCATCAAATGTAATGGCGGGTCAGTGAAACTACTTTGCCAATTACACTTGACCAAATGATTTATCATGCAAGTTCTGTAATACGTGCTATTGAACGTTGTCTAGTGGTAGTTGATTTACCTTTTGGTACTTATCAAGGAAATTCTAAAAATGCTTTAGATTCAGCAATTAGAATAATGAAAGAATCTGGAGGACATGCTGTAAAATTAGAGGGAGGAAGTGAAATAGCTGAGTCAATATCTAGAATATTAACCGCAGGGATTCCTGTAATGGGGCATTTAGGATTAACGCCACAATCTATCTATAAATTTGGAACTTATACGGTTAGAGCTAAAGAAGAAGAAGAAGCTGAAAAGTTATTACAAGATGCTAAATTATTACAAGAATTGGGCTGTTTTGCTTTGGTATTAGAAAAAGTTCCCGCAGCTTTAGCAACAAAAGTAGCCGAAAGTTTAACTATACCTGTCATCGGAATTGGAGCAGGTGGCGGTGTAGATGGGCAGGTTTTAGTAACTCATGATATGATTGGAATGACTCATGAATTTAATCCTCGTTTTTTACGTAGGTATTTAGATTTATATACAGAAATGACAGGAGCTTTTGAAAATTACATTGCTGATGTAAAATCAAAAGACTTTCCAAACGAAAAGGAACAATATTAATTACATAAGCCTTCTTTTTAGAAGGCTTTTTTTATTTAAAACAGCGTGAAAATACTGCACTTAGATTCAAATCACGAATTACTTTTAAATCAATTAAACGATTTAGGTTTTGTTAATGAAGAAGATTATACAGCATCAAAAGAAATAATAGAAGCTAAAATTAATCAATATGATGGAATTATTATCCGAAGTAGATTTACTATTGATAAACAGTTTTTAGACAAAGCAACGAATTTAAAATTTATCGGAAGAGTAGGAGCAGGACTTGAAAATATAGATTGTGAATATGCGAATCAAAAAGGAATTCATTTAATTTCAGCTCCTGAAGGAAATAGAAATGCGGTTGGTGAACACGCTTTAGGAATGATATTATCACTTTTTAATAAATTTAGAAAAGCAGATAATGAAGTTAGAAATGGTAAATGGTTACGAGAAGATAACAGAGGAATTGAACTAGATGGAAGAACTGTTGGTTTAATTGGTTACGGAAATATGGGGAAATCATTTGCAAAAAAATTAAGAGGTTTTGATGTAAAAGTACTTTGTTATGATATTAAACCTAATGTTGGCGATGAAAACTGTACACAAGTTTCTTTAGAAGAATTACAACAAAAAGCTGATGTTTTAAGCTTACATACCCCTCAAACAGCATTAACTAAAAATATGATTGATGCCAATTTTATCAATGCTTTTTCTAAGCCATTTTGGTTAATTAATACGGCAAGAGGAAAATCAGTAGTTACTTCGGATTTAGTGACAGCCTTAAAATCATCAAAAATTTTAGGAGCAGGTTTAGATGTGTTGGAATATGAGAAAAAATCTTTTGAAAACTTATTTGTAAATCAAGATATGCCCGAAGCTTTTCAATATTTAATAAAGGCAGATAATGTTTTATTATCTCCTCATGTTGCAGGTTGGACGGTAGAAAGTAAACAAAAATTAGCGCAAACTATTGTTGATAAAATAAAGACTATTTTTTGTTAGATGCTATTAATAATTATTAAAGTTAAATCTTTTTTAATATATTTATAAAAGATTAATTTTTGATAGATAAACAAGCTAAATAAAAATAAAATGGAAGAAAATAATAATATTTCAAAAGAAAATCTAAAAGAAAAAGCATCAGAATTTGCTGGAAAAGCAAGTGAACACGTTGCTGATGCAATGGAAGATGTAAAAGCAAAAGTAGGTGAAGTTTTATCAGATGAAACAGTTCAAGATATCAAAAATAAAGCCACTGAATTTGCTGATGATGCCAAAGAAGCTTTAGAAGAAGTATCTGAAAAAGCATCAGAATTTGCAACTAAAGCAAGTGAAGAGCTTGCCGATTTTGCAGAAGATGCTCAAGAAGAATTTAAAGAAGCTACTGCAAAAGCTAAAAAATATATTAAAGATTTATTAGATTAGTAATAAAAAAAGCATCGTTTATATAAACGATGCTTTTTTACTTCAAAAAGTATATTTATTATTGTTTACGTAATTCTAAAGCTTCTTGCTTTTTTTCTTCGTTACGTTCAATTTTATGTTCAGGTCTTGTCCATTTAGGTTTTTCACCTAAGTTTTCAAAAGCAGAATCTTTTGCTTCTACAGTTTGTGGTTGTACCTTTTTTGTAAAAGGCTTCTGAGGATTTAAACCTAACATTTTAAACATTTTCATGTCTTCATCAACATCAGGATTTGGTGTTGTTAATAATTTATCACCAGCAAAAATAGAATTTGCACCAGCAAAGAAACACATTGCTTGTCCTTCTCTACTCATTTGCGTTCTTCCTGCAGATAAACGAACCTGAGTTTCAGGTAAAACAATACGAGTCGTAGCTACCATACGTATCATATCCCAAATTTCAACAGGTTTTTGGTCTTCTAAAGGAGTTCCTTCAACAGCAACTAAAGCGTTAATTGGTGTAGATTCTGGTTGAGGACTTAAAGTAGATAAAGCCACTAACATTCCTGCTCTATCTTCTGCATTTTCACCCATTCCAATAATTCCACCCGAACAAACAGTTACATTTGTTTTACGTACGTTGCTAATCGTATCTAATCTATCTTGATATCCTCGAGTAGAAATTACTTCTTTATAATATTCTTCCGAAGAATCTAAATTATGATTATATGCATATAAACCAGCTTCGGCTAAACGTTGTGCTTGATTTTCAGTAACCATACCTAAAGTACAGCAAACCTCCATATCCAATTTATTTATGGTTCTAACCATGTCTAAAACTTGGTCAAATTCAGGACCATCTTTTACGTTTCTCCAAGCAGCACCCATACAAACACGAGAACTTCCGCTCGATTTAGCTCTTAAAGCTTGTGCTTTTACTTGACGTACTGACATTAAATCATTTCCATCAACATTCGTATGATAACGTGCCGCTTGCGGACAGTATCCACAATCTTCCGAACAGCCACCAGTTTTTATAGATAACAATGTAGAAACCTGTACTACATTAGGGTCAGTGACTTTTTCTATGAATCGTTGCAGCTTCATATAAAAGCTCCATTAAAGGTTTATTATATATTTCAAGAACTTCTTCTTTCGTCCAATTATGTCTTACTTCACTCATAAAAATCAAGTTATTTGTAATGTCAAAAATAAAAAAACTAATTGTCTTTCTATTTATTTTTAGAAGCTATTTCCTGCTTTCACTACTCGCTTTTTTTATTTTTTAAAAAAGAAAAATAAAAAAGAGCTCAAACAAGCCGTTCAATCAGGGCTAAACTTCTTAATTAAATTTATAGTTTATTTTTTAATATTTTGTGCTGATATTAATACAGAAACAGCATTTCCGCCAAAACCAACAGCATTTACTAAAATATTTTTTATTTTTTTAGGATGATTTTGTTTTTCAGCAAACGGAACTTCAATAACTTTCTGATGTTGTAATATCAGTATTGCTAATTCTAAACTAAGTAATCCAGAAGTACCAAAAGTATGTCCGACTTTCCATTTATTGGTGGTTAAAAAAGGTTTTTTATCGCCAAAAACTGCATGAATCGCATTAATTTCAGATAAGTCACCTTTAATAGTTCCAGGAGCGTGCATTACAATAGCATCAATATCATCCATAGAAATATCAGCTAAAGCCATTTTCATAGATTTTTGAAAACAGTCGGCATTTGCAGTAACCGATGTATTATGTTTTAAAACTTCCGTAGCAAAACCGATGCCTTTAATAAGTGCGATTGCATTTTCTTGAACACCTTTTTCTAAACAAAAAACAGCAGCAGCTTCACCCAAAACCATGGTGTTTTTCTGTTTATCTAAATCAAAAGCTTTACAAGGATATTCATCTGTTTCTTTCGAATAGACTTTTAAAGCTTGCATTTGTGCGATAGTAAAATCGGTTAAAGAAGCTTCACTAGCACCAATCATAAATTTTTCTGACATACCAGATTGTAACCAAGCAATTCCATTTAATAACGAATGTAAACCCGTAGAACAAGTAATAGAATGCGAAATTTCAGGACCATTTGATTGTAAATCGTGTGCAATCCAAGACGAAATATTTCCTAAAGTAGTGGTTGGCGAACTTAAAGTTGCCGATTTTCCTGTTTCTAAAAACTCTTTATGATATTTTTCAAACAAAGAAGTTGCACCTCTTGACGAGCCAATATTAATTCCAAAGTTATCTTCTGATGTCCAGTTTGTTTTTTCAATTGCTTTTCGAGCAACATAAATTGTATATAAAACCGAATCATCTAAACTTTTGTATTTATTATCTGAATTTCTGATAATATCAATTGCTTGTTTATCTTCATCAGTTAAGCTTCCTGTCCAAACAGTTTCTTTTAAACTTAGAAAATGTTTTTGGTTTAGATAATTCTCCCAAATTTGATTAGCATTACTACCTAAGGCAGAAACTGAAGCAAAAGAGGTAATAGAAATAGGTTGTTTCAACACATAAAAATTTTGACAAAAATAAAGGTAAAATCAAGTATTATGAAATAAATCTATTAAATAACCAAAGGTTTTAGAAAATATCTAAAACCTTTTGAATAGTTATATATATTTTTTGTAGTTGTTTTTCGGTAATTATATAAGGTGGCTGAATGTAAATAGTATTTCCTAACGGACGTAAAAACACACCATCATTCATAAAGTGTTTTAATAATTGGTCACGTAAAGTTCCGTAACGATTGGCATTTGTTTTTAAATCGATAGCTAAAATAACGCCTTTCGAACGTGTTGAAGCTACTTTTGGATGTTGTTTAATTTTATCTTCAAACGTTTTGTGAGAATTTGAAATAAACTGAATACTATCTTGAATTTTTTTAGTTTGTAATAATTCGATAGTTGCCAAAGCTGCACTACAAGCTATCGGATTTGCAGAATACGTATGACAATGAAAAAATCCTTTAGAAATATCATTACTTAAAAAAGTACTGTAAATTTCTTCGGTACAAGATGTAATTGCCATAGGAACTAATCCGCCAGTTAAAGCTTTACTTAAACAGATAATATCGGGTTTTGTAGTAATTTCATCCGAAGCAAAATTGTTTCCTGTTTTACCAAAACCAGTCATTACTTCATCGGCAATAGTTAAAATATTATTTTCTTTACAGAATTTTAAAATTTCATTTAAATCCGAAGCTTCATGAATTTTCATTCCCGCAGCACCTTGCACTAAAGGTTCATAAATGAAACCAGCAATATTATTTTTAGAAATTATTTCTTTTAATTGCGATAAAATTTCATCATTATTTGTGCCATCAGGAATAGAAATACGTTTAATATCCATTAAAAAATCTTCAAAAGGACCATTGTAAGCCGATAACCCAGAAACTGACATTGCACCAAAAGTATCACCGTGAAATCCGTTTTCAAAAGCAATAAAAGTTGTTCGTTTTTCCTCTTTATTAAAATAGTATTGCAACGCCATTTTAATAGCTGCTTCAACTGCTGTTGAACCGTTGTCGTTAAAGAATATTCTATTTTGATTTTTAGGCAAAATCTTAATCAGTTCTTCGGATAATTTTACGGCAGGTTCGTGCGTAAAATCGCTAAACATTATTTGATCTAATGTTTGCATTTGTTTGTAAACACGACTCGTAATAAAATCGTTGCAATGCCCAAACATACAAGTGTACCACGATGAAATTGCATCAATATATTCATTGCCTTTTTCATCGGTTAAAATACATCCTTTTGCTTTTACAATTCCTAAGCTATCAGGGTGTGTTTGATGCTGTTTTAACGGATGCCATAAATGTTTTTTATCTCTTTCTTGTAAATTCATTCGTTTATAGGTTGATTAAATTCTTTTTAAAAAGTTCGGCATATTCTTTAATTACACTTTTATCAAAATAAGGTTCTTCATCAATTCTACCAATTACAGGAACGTTTGTCATTTTTTTGATGATTTGTTCGGTGGTTTTATGTTCATCACCAGAAAAAATAATAGAAACGTCAAAATCTTTTTCTTTCAATAAATTTACGGTTAATAAGGTATGATTAATACTTCCTAAATAATGACGAGAAACCACAATTACTTTATAAGTTGGTTTGATAATATCTAAAATAGTATCGGTATTATTTAAAGGAACAAATATTCCGCCAGCACCTTCTATAACTAAATTTTCGTTATCGGTTTTTGGTTCGATAATTTTAGCTAAATCAATAGTAATATTATCTATTTCGGCAGCAGCATGCGGACTCATTGGTGTTTTTAAAGCGTATGAGTTATCTTGTATGGTCGTTTTTTTATTAGAAATAAATTTCTTGATTTTATGAGAATCAGAATCATCTAATTCACCAGCTTGTATAGGTTTCCAATAATCAGCTTCTAATGCTTCGGTAAATATTGCCGATGCAACTGTTTTTCCTACTTCTGTAGAAATTCCTGTAATAAAATATGTAGCCATTTAAAAGGTTGTTTTACAATCATTACAAATTAATTTTCTGCTTTCAAAAAAAGGAAATAACATAAAAAAAAGTTTTTTCGTTGAGGTGGAGCAACTAATATTCTAGAAGAATTACATTCTTTACAATATACCGGATTACTATTCTCATCCTTTTCATATACTCTTATTTCATTATAAATATGTAGTGCTTTTTTTAAATCATCATTATGAACTAATAATTTTACACCACCTATTGCTTGACTCATCCACGGGTCAGTATCAATAGTTTTTTCATCCATTAATGAGGTTCTAATACTATTTGAATCTAATTTAGATTTTAAAAGATGAGCTTCTGTTGAATTTTCAAAAACGGTTAAAATACTATAATTATCTTGCATTGTTTTTTAAACAAAAGTAACAAGATGTTCTAAAATATTGGTGATTTCTTGTGTAGAATTATAAGAGTGTAAACAAAAACGTAATCTTTCTTCACCTTTATTTACTGTGGGCGATAAAATTGCTTTTACATCAAATCCTTTTTCTTGCAATTTTTTTGAAATTGCTTTTACGTTTTCATTTCCTGAAATAATGCAACAATGAATTGCTGAATTACTTGCTATAAAATTAAGTTGTAATCTGTTGATTTCTTGTTTGAAAAATAAAATATTTTTCTGAAGATTTTCTGTTGCTTTACTTCTGATTAATTCGGAATATGCAAATTTTATGGTTGCCAAACTATGAGGCGATAATCCTGTTGTGTAAATAAAGCTTCTCGAAAAATTTATTAAATATTGTTTCAATTCTTTACTTCCTAAAACAACAGCTCCGTGGCATCCTAATGCTTTTCCAAAAGTGATAATTCTAGCAAAAATAGCAGTTTCGATATTTAACTCTTGTATTAATCCTTTATTGAAAACTCCCACAGCATGCGCTTCATCTACAATAAAATGGGCATTATTTTTTTTGATGATTTTAGACATTGCTATTAAATCAGGCGCATCACCATCCATAGAAAAAATAGATTCTGTTACTACATAAATTTCAGTATCATTTTTTGATTGATGTTTGCTGATTTTTTTATCTAAATCATCTAAATTATTATGTTTAAATTTAAAAGATTGCGCATTCGATAACTGAACTCCATCACGAATAGAAGCGTGAATAAATTCATCATATAAAATAATATCGCCTCGTTGAGGTATCGATGAAAAAAAACCAATATTAGCATCGTAACCCGAATTAAAAATTAAAGCTTCTTCGGAATTATGAAATTGAGCCAGTTCTTTTTCGATACTATTATATAAATGATGATTTCCTGAAAGTAGGCGAGAACCCGTTGCACCATTTTGTAAGATGCTATTATCAACTAAAAATTGATGTGTTTTATTAAAAATTGCTTCTGATTTTGCAAAGCCTAAATAATCATTGGAAGAAAAATCAATTAAAGTGTTTTTTTGTCCAAGTGTTCTTAGAGAATTGTTTTCTATCCGATGAAGTAATTTTTGTGTTAGTTTTTTTGGAAATGACATAACATAGCATTTTAAAATAAAAAAGACTTACAAGTAAATGTAAGTCTTTTTTTAAAAGCTCCTCCTTTAGGACTCGAACCTAAGACCCTCTGATTAACAGTCAGATGCTCTAACCAACTGAGCTAAGGAGGAATGTTCATATAGAACAAATTTATGTGTTGTAGCTATTATGGTTGCTACGTTACCTTTGTTGCTCCTCCTTTAGGACTCGAACCTAAGACCCTCTGATTAACAGTCAGATGCTCTAACCAACTGAGCTAAGGAGGATTTTAAAACATTTGATAGTTTTAAAATGCGAGTGCAAATTTAAGACCTTTTTTCAATAAAAAAAAACTTTTTTGAATAAATTTTTAATAAAAAATTATTGATATTGATTTTCAGTTATTTAAAAATAATTATGTGTAAAATTTAAAATAGGAACGCTTATTTGTTCAAAAAAAATAAACGATATAAAATAAGCGTGAAATGAAAGTCTTTTTTTTAGTAAAAGTTGTATTTTTGTATCCATTATTCTTATTGACAGAAAAGCATAGTAAAATATATGGACAAGTTTTCGTTCTTAAACGCAGCACATACAGGTTTTATAGGTGATTTATATGAACAGTATCAAAAAAATCCTGATTCAGTAGAACCAAGTTGGAGGAGTTTTTTTCAAGGTTATGATTTAGCCAATGAAAATTATTCTTTAACCGATGAAGAAGCTTCAGTAGAAGTACCTGACGAAGTACGCAAAGAATTTTTAGTAATTGATTTAATAAATGGCTATCGTACTCGAGGGCATTTGTTCACTAAAACAAATCCCGTTCGTGAACGTAGACAATACAGTCCTACATTAGACATAGAAACTTTTGGTTTAAATAAATCAGATTTATCTACAGTTTTTAATGCAGGAGGTATTTTAGGTATAGGTCCAAAACCTTTATCTAAAATAATTGAACATTTAAAAGCTATTTTTTGTGATAGTATAGGTGTTGAATATATGTATTTACGTAGCCCTGACGAATTAAAATGGTGGCAAAATCGTTTGAGTAAAAATGATAACCATGCTAATTATGATGAAGAGGCTAAAAAATACATTCTTACAAAATTAAACCAAGCATCTACTTTTGAAAGTTTTTTACAAACAAAATACGTAGGTCAAAAACGTTTTTCTGTAGAAGGAGGAGAAACATTAATTCCTGGAGTTAGTGTTGCACTTCGTGATGCAGCCGAAAAATACGGCGTTGAAGAATGTGTATTAGGAATGGCACACCGTGGTCGTTTAAATACTTTGGTAAACATCTTTAAAAAACCAGTTCGCGATTTATTTAGTGAATTTGAAGGTAAAGATTTTGAAGATCAAGATATTGATGGAGATGTTAAGTATCACTTAGGTTTAACTTTAAGTAAAGAATACAAGGGCGGACAAAAAATGAAGATGAATTTGGTTCCAAATCCATCTCATTTAGAAACTGTAGATGCAGTTGCTGAGGGTATTGTTCGTGCTAAAGTAGATTTAGATTACAATGGAGATAATGGTAAAATTTTACCAATATTAGTACATGGTGATGCTGCAATTGCAGGACAAGGTATTGTGTATGAAATTGCACAAATGATGACCTTAAATGGTTATAAAACAGGAGGTACTATTCATGTTGTTGTAAATAATCAAGTAGGATTTACAACGAATTATTTAGATGCGCGTTCTAGTACTTATTGTACAGATGTAGCTAAAGTAACTTTATCACCAGTTTTACACGTAAATGCAGATGATGCAGAAGCGGTTTGTCATGCTATGGAAATGGCTGTTGAATATCGAATGAAATTCAAAAAAGACATTTACATTGATTTATTAGGGTACCGTAAATATGGTCATAACGAAGGTGATGAGCCTCGTTTTACGCAGCCAGATTTATACAAAGCAATTTCTAAGCACAAAAATGCTAAAGAAATATATGCTGAGAAATTAGTTAAAGAAGGTACAATTTCAGTAGATTATGTAAAACAAATTACAGCTGACTTTAAAGCACATTTAGAAACTGAATTTACAGAGTCTAAAAAGAAAACTACTTCTAAAATACAAGATTTCACGCCAGAGGTATGGGATGGTTTTGTACGTAAGCAATTACAAGAAATGTTACAACCTATAGATACTACGTATTCGGTTGAGGCATTAAAAGATATTGCAAAAGTAATTTCTACAACTCCTGAAGGACATAAATTTGTTCGTAAAGC
Source organism: Tenacibaculum pacificus (assembly GCF_027941775.1). NCBI lineage: Bacteria > Pseudomonadati > Bacteroidota > Flavobacteriia > Flavobacteriales > Flavobacteriaceae > Tenacibaculum > Tenacibaculum pacificus. Next base: position 294,286 of record NZ_CP115917.1, read on the forward strand.
AGAACGTATTTTACAAGGACGTCAAAAAATGGTGTTTGAAGAAAATGCTTTAGATTGGGGTACTGCTGAAAACTTAGCTTACGGAACTTTATTAGAAGAAGGATTTAATATTCGTATTTCAGGTGAAGATGTAGAAAGAGGTACATTCTCACACCGTCATGCAATTATGCGTGATGAAGAAACTTTAGAACGTGTTAATTTATTAAATACAAACACTAAGAATAAAGGAGAAATGACAATTTACAATTCTCATTTATCTGAATATGGTGTTTTAGGTTTTGATTATGGATATGCAATGGCAGCTCCTAATACATTAACTATTTGGGAAGCACAATTTGGTGATTTTGCCAATGGAGCACAAATTGTTTTTGATCAATATATTTCTTCAGCAGAAGCTAAGTGGAAATTACAAAACGGTTTAGTTATGTTATTACCTCATGGATATGAAGGGCAAGGACCTGAACATTCATCTGGTAGAATAGAACGTTTTTTACAGTCTTCATCAACTGATAACTGGACAATTGCAAATTGTTCAACTCCTGCAAATATGTATCATATTTTGCGTCGTCAAATGAAGCGTGACTTTAGAAAACCTTTAGTTGTTTTTACTCCTAAAAGTTTATTACGTTTACCAAAAGCTGTAAATACTATTGAAGATTTAGCAAACGGAACTTTCCAAGAAGTTATTGATGATACTATTGATACAACTAATGTTACAAAAATGGTTTTTTGTACAGGTAAGTTTTATTATGACATGTTAGAAGAACGTGAAAAGTTAAACAGAAATGATGTTGCTTTAGTTAGAATAGAACAATTATTTCCATTACATAATGATAAAATTAAAGAGGTAATGGATAGGTATCCAAATGTAACTCGTTATGTTTGGGCACAAGAAGAACCTAAAAATATGGGGTCTTGGAGTTTTATGTTAGAGCGTTTTGACTTAGCTAAATTAGAATGTGCATCAAGAGGTTATCATTCAGCACCAGCAGCAGGTTCTAGTACACGTTATAAACAACGTCATCAAAAAGTATTAGATCAGGTTTTTGATTAGAAAACTCGATTAAACACAATACTTATAACGTTTAATATAATAAAATATTAAGTGGTTAATCTTAAGAAATTAAGATTAATATCAAAGAAAAGAAATAAAATAATTCAGATATAAAAAGTTAGAACTGATGGTTTTAGAAATGAAAGTTCCTTCTCCGGGGGAATCAATTACAGAAGTAGAAATAGCAACGTGGTTAGTTGAAGATGGTGATTATGTTGAAAAAGATCAGCCAATTGCCGAAGTAGACTCTGACAAAGCAACGTTAGAATTACCTGCGGAAGAAAGCGGAATTATCACTTTAAAAGCAGAAGAAGGAGATGCTGTAGAAGTTGGTGCAGTAGTATGTCTTATCGATATGAGTGCAGCAAAACCAGCAGGTGAATCTTCATCTGAAACAAAAACAGCTGAAGCTCCTAAGGCAGAAGCTCCTAAAGCAGTTGAAGCTAAGGCTACAACATATGCAACAGGAACTGCTTCTCCTGCAGCTAAAAAAGTTTTAGCTGAAAAAGGAATTGATGCAGGTGCTGTAAAAGGAACAGGAAAAGACGGGCGTATAACTAAAGAAGACGCTGTAAAAGCAGTACCTTCTATGGGAACGCAACCTACAAACGGTTCTCGTGGAACTGAGCGTAAAAAAATGTCTATGTTACGTAGAAAAGTAGCACAACGTTTAGTAGCTGTAAAAAGTGAAACGGCAATGTTAACTACTTTTAACGAAGTAAACATGCAACCAATTTTCGATTTACGTAATCAGTATAAAGAAGATTTTAAAGCAAAGCACGGTGTTGGATTAGGATTTATGTCTTTTTTCACTTTAGCTGTTGTTAGAGCTTTAGAATTATATCCTGATGTAAACTCTATGATTGATGGAGATTACCAAATTAAAAATGAATTTCAAGATATTTCTATTGCAGTTTCTGGTCCTAAAGGATTAATGGTTCCTGTAATTAGAAATGCTGAAGATTTATCTTTTAGAGGTGTTGAAAGCGAAGTAAAACGTTTAGCTTTACGTGCTAGAGATGGACAAATTACTGTTGATGAAATGACTGGTGGAACATTTACTATTACAAATGGTGGTGTTTTTGGTTCTATGTTATCAACGCCAATTTTAAACCCTCCACAAAGTGGAATTTTAGGAATGCACAACATTGTAAACAGACCAATGGCTGTTAATGGTGAAGTAGTAATTCAACCAATTATGTATGTTGCATTATCTTATGACCACAGAGTTATTGATGGTCGTGAGTCAGTAGGATTCTTAGTAGCTGTTAAAGAAGCTTTAGAAAATCCTGTTGAGTTATTAATGGGTAACAACCCTACGAAAGCTTTAGAAATGTAAACTAAACTTTAGTTTTATATATATTAAAATCCCATGCATACTTTGCGTGGGATTTTTTATTAAAAACTATAACAGTTTATAGTATTATTTTTAAATCCATTTTCTTTCAAGATGTTATTGAATTCTTTATCATCTAGTTTAGTAATATTTGTTCGTTTATAAATGTTATGAATAATATTTTTTTGTTTATCAGTTAAATGTTTTTGATGTGTTTTAAACAAGTTATTACAATTTTCGTTTAAATTACCTTCCATTATTAACATATCTTTATCAAGTTCAATAACACACATTAATAAATATCTGAAAATAAATTCTTGAAATGTATTAGCAAGTATTTCAGCATTATCATCATCATGTAAAAGTAAAACTATGTGCTTTATTTTATTATTTTCATCAAGAAAAAAACAATATAAATCACCTCCTCCAGTTTTTCCGAAGGGTATAAATTTATAATGATATTCTTTTTTAATCTCTAAATAACATTCTTCATCTGAATAAAAGTCAATATTATCAATAACTTCTTTACTTGACGAAATAATATCAAAATCCCAATAATATAATAGAAGAGGAGGATTATTTTTTAATTTAGGATACTCATTTTCAAACCAACTATTACAAACTTCTCCCCAATTAAGCATATTATCTTCAGATAGTTTTCTGTAAATTTCGGGATATTTGAAATTATATTTATTCTCAATTTCGTTTAATTCTTCTAATTTCAATGTTTTTAATTTCCTTTTAATCTTGTCCATAAATCAGTTATTAATTTTTTTCCATCACGTTTATCTTTAGGTTCTTCGGTAAAAATTACATTTCCTAAATTATCAACAGTAATTTTATACTTAAAAACAAAATTTTCTGCATTTGGTTTGATACTTAAAAGCCCAAATCTTAAATCATTAAAGTAAAGTTTATCATCTTTTTTATTGATAGTATACCAACCTTCAGAGATAAAAATCATACGTTTAACACTTTCATTTTTAGAAAGATTCTCTAACAAATGATGATTTTTTAGATGTTTTGTAAAAGTGATTGGTTTTGTATCAAAAAAGGAATAATTAGCTAGTAAAAAAGCATCTTTTGTTTGTACGTTGGCACTCCATAGTATGGTATTTAAAGGAGAAGGTCTTGTATCAATTTCTGAATATTTGATATTCTGATTTTCTAAAGCTTTTTCAAACTGATTAAAAGCTAACCATTTTAATAAAAAAGTTAAGACTAAATAAGAAGAACTGATAATTAATCCCATTTTATTATAAAAATCACGTTTTTTGCTAACTCGTTTTTGTGTCATCGCAAAAATTAAAAACACTAAAAAAGGAAGGGTATAAAGTGGGTCAATAACAAAAATGGTTTTAAAAGCTAAGCGGATATCAAAAGGCCAAAATAACTGCGTTCCCCAAGTAGTATGTGCATCTAAAATAGGATGTGTTACAAATGCTAAAAAGAATAACCAAGTCCAATTTTTAAAGTTTTTATATTTTTCATAACGAGTTACAATCCACGCAAAAATAGGTGCAAAGAGTACAGAAAAAATAATAGAATGTGTAAATCCACGATGCATATAAAGTGCGGTTACTTTATCGGTAAAAAATGAAGCAAGTACATCTAAATCAGGAATTGTTCCTGCAATTGCTCCATAAAACATAGCTCTGTTTCCAATTTTCTTTCCTAAAACTGCTTCGCCAACAGCAGCACCTAATATAATTTGAGTTAATGAATCCATATATTACAAAAATAAACGAAGTAGATTAAACAGTCTAAAGAACTTGACTAAAGCTTTCTTTTAAGTATTTCTTCTATATTAACTTCACAGTAACAAATGTTACTTATAAAAGTGTATTAAGATAGTAGTTTTGTGGTAACTTAATAGAATAGTACCATTTAAAAATAAATTATTAATAGTATCATTTATATTGTTTTCGCTCTTGATAAGAGGACAAGAGGTTATGGTTATTGCCAAAAGTGATGTTATTGCTAAAGTGAAAGAGAATAATAATACACTTAAAATGTCGGCACAAGATATTTTAATGGCTAAAGCAGATTATAATCAAACAAATGCGGTGTTCTTGCCAGATATTACCGCTTCATATACAGGAATAGCAACTACAAATCCGTTAATGGCTTTTGGATCTAAATTAAATCAAGGAATTTTAACACAAAATGATTTCAATCCTGATTTATTAAATACCCCTTCTCAAACTCAAAATTTTGCAACAAAAATTCAAGTACAACAACCATTAATTAATCTTGATGGAATTTATCAACGAAAAGCAGCAAAAGCAAAATTAAACGCTACTACTTTTCAACATTGAAAGAACGAACGATTATATTCAGTTAGCAGTTGAAAAAGCTTACATGGAATTACAATTAGCTTATAAAACAGTTGAGGTTTTAGAAAAAGTACAACAAACTGCTAATGAAAATAAGCGATTAGCAACTAATAGTTTTCAACAAGGATATTTACAAAGAGCAGATGTATTAGCAGTTGAAGTTCGTGTAACTGAAATAGCAAATCAATTACAATATGCAAAAAGTGCTATTGAAAATGCGTCTAATTATGTATCATTATTGATGAATGATGCCAGTAATCGTATTTTAAAACCATCAGATTTATTGAGTGTAACTCCTGAGATAATTACTACTACAAAATTGTCTGAAAATAGAGCAGATATTAAAGCAATGCGTTTTGCAAAAGATGCTTATCAACAATTATATAAAGCTGATAAAAAGACATTTTTACCTCGTTTAAATGCTTTTGGAAGTTATGAATTATATGATGCTAAAATTTTTAAAACTGGAGGAAGTGGTTATTTAGTTGGAATGCAATTGAGTTGGGATGTTTTTAAAGGATATAAACGCTTTGGTAAAACTCAAAAAAGTAAAGCTACTTTTGAAAAAGCATCAATTGAATTAGAAGAATATCAGGCTAAAAGTACTGTAGAACTTAATAAGGCAAAACGTTTATTACATGATGCTAAAAATAACTTAATACTTACTGAATTGGCATTAGTACAATCAGAAGAATCTTTAAGGATAAGAAAAAATAGATTCGAACAAGGTTTAGAAAAAACAACCGATTTATTAGCAGCAGAAACAAAATATGCACAAAAACAATTACAATATTATAGCACGATTTTTCAGCATAATTATGCCAACGCTTACGTACAATTTTTAATCAAAGAATAATTTTAAGATGAAAAAATATTTATATACAATCGCACTTGTTTCATTATCTTTTTTAATAATAAGTTGTGGAAATGATACTAAAAAAATATCTGAAGATACTTCAAACCCAATTCCTGTAACCGTAAAAAAAGTTGAAGCAAAAAATTCAAATTTATTTGTAACCGCAAGCGGAAAAACTCAAGCTGTACAAAGTGCTAATTTAAGTACTCGAATGATGGGTTTTGTAAATGAAGTTTATGTAAATGTAGGTGATAAAGTAAAAAAAGGACAATTATTAATTGCTATAAATAATGCAGATTTACAAGCAAAACGTGCGCAAGTAAACGCAGGAATAGCTCAAGCAAAAGCAGGGTATGCAAATGCTGAAAAAGATTTTACACGTTTTAAAAATTTGGTGGCTGAAAATAGTGCTTCTCAAAAAGAAATGGATGATATAACGGCTAATTTTCAAATAGCAAAAGCACGTTTAGAAGCGGCAAATCAACAAAAGAACGAAGTGAATTCTCAGTTTAAATACACGAATATAACTGCTCCTTTTTCAGGGGTAATAACGAGTAAAAATATTGAAAAAGGTGCGATGGCAAATCCTGGAATATCGTTGTTATCAATTGAAAAGCCGAATGAATTTGAAGTAATTGCAATGGTTTCTGAAAGTGAAATTCTGAAAATCAAAAAAAACTCGGAAGCTACTGTTATTGTAAAATCAATCAATCAAAAAATAAAAGGGAAAGTTACCGAAATTAGTACATCAGCAAAAAATACTGGAGGACAGTTTTTAGTAAAAGTAGCACTTGATAAAACACCAATTAAAATTTTATCAGGAATGTTTACTACGGTTCAGTTTTCTACTTCAGAAACAACATCGGAAATTACTGAAAACAGAAAAATAAATACTGTATTAATTCCTAAAGATATAATCATCAAAAAAGGTCAACTTTCGGGAATATATACGCTAAGTCAAAGTAATACAGCTGTTTTACGTTGGTTGCGTTTAGGACGTTCTTTTGGTGAAAATATTGAAGTATTATCAGGATTATCTGCTGATGAAACTTATATAATCAATGCAAAAGGAAAACTTTACAATGGAGTTAAAGTTACAATTCAATAACTAAAAATTGCGTTAGGGATAGCAGTGGAAATCCTTTTTTTGCTGCCATATATGGCAAAAAAAGATTGCAACGGATAGCCCGTTTAAACGCCCAAAAATAATAAATAATATGAAAGAAGGTTTAGCTGGTAAAATTGCCAAAAGCTTTATAGGTTCTAAACTTACCGTGCTTTTAATGATCGTTTTTATGGTTGTTGGGGTATATAGTTCGTTTTTAATTCCGAGAGAGGAAGAACCGCAAATTGATGTGCCAATGGCAGATATTTTTGTTGGATATCCTGGGGCAAGTCCTACGGAAGTCGAATCGAGAGTTATAAAGCCTTTGGAAAAATTAATTTCGAATATCAAAGGAGTAGAGTATGTGTACGCAACAGCAATGAACGAGAAAGCAATGGTTATTGTTCAGTTTTATGTTGGCGAAGATATTGAACGTTCGTTTGTGAAATTATACAACGAAATTAATAAACATATGGATAAAATGCCGAAGGGTGTTACGTTTCCGTTGATAAAAACAAGAGCTATTGATGATGTGCCAATGTTGGGGTTAACGCTGTGGAGTGAAAATTATACAGGATATGAGTTAAGCCAAATGGCTGAAGAGCTTGAAGGAGAAATTAAGAAGATAAATGATGTAGCAATTACGCATAAAATTGGTGGTAGCGATAGGCAATTACGAGTTGTTTTAGATAAAGATAAATTAGCCTCATCAGGTTTAGATTTTTTAACAGTTTCTGAAATGATTAAGGCGAATAATAGTCAGTTAAGTTCGGGAAGTTTTATTAAAAATGATACAGAGTTTTTAGTGCAAACGGGTAATTTTTTAGCTTCTGTTACTGATGTTGAAAATTTAGTAGTTGGTATTCAACAAAATAAACCTATCTATTTAAAACAAATTGCTACTATTATTGATGGTGCTGAAATTCCTCAAAATTATGTGAGTTTAGGTTTTGGAAAAGCAAGTGATAAATCAACAAATTATAAATCAGAATATCCTGCAGTTACTATTTCGGTAGCAAAACGAAAAGGAGCAGATGCGATGAAAATTGCTGATGTAATTTTAGCAAAAGTTACACATTTACGTTCAACTTTAATTCCTGATGATGTACATGTTGAGATTACTAGAAATTATGGAGAAACAGCTTCGCATAAAGTATCGGAATTATTGTTACACCTTATCGGTTCTATTATTGCGGTTACTTTGGTAGTAATGTTGGCGATGGGCTGGCGTGGTGGTTTGGTAGTGTTTTTATCTGTCCCAATTACTTTTGCATTAACGTTGTTAAGTTATTATATGCTTGATTATACGTTAAACAGAATTACACTTTTTGCCTTGGTTTTTGTTACAGGAATTGTGGTTGATGACTCCATAATTATTGCCGAAAATATGCATCGACATTTTAAAATGAAGCGTTTACCTTTTAAAGAAGCCGCTTTATATGCTATTAATGAAGTTGGGAATCCTACAATTTTGGCAACTTTTACGGTAATAGCCTCTGTTTTACCAATGGCTTTTGTATCTGGATTAATGGGACCTTATATGGCACCAATGCCAATTGGAGCATCTATTGCAATGATTTTATCATTATTTGTAGCCTTAACAATTACGCCTTATTTAGGATATATTTTCTTGAGAGAAAAAGATAAAAAAGGTGCTGTTGAAAAACAAGAAAAACCTTTAGAGGAAACTTTTATTTATAAGATTTACAATAAATATGAACGTCCTTTATTAGAGAATAAAACAAAAAGATGGGCATTTTTAGGTGGTACTTTTATCGTTTTATTAGCAACGATGGTATTATTTTTCACAAAATCAGTAGCAGTTAAAATGTTGCCTTTTGATAATAAAAATGAATTTCAGGTGGTAATTGATATGCCTGAAGGAACAACTTTAGAACGAACAGGAGTGGTTGCTCAAGAAATTTCACAATATTTAGCAACCCGCCCAGAAGTGGTAAATTATCAGAATTATATTGGAACTTCTGCACCGATAACTTTTAACGGTTTGGTACGTCATTATGATTTACGTGGCGGAAGTAATATGGCAGATATTCAGGTGAATTTAATTGATAAAGGAGAACGAACTATTCAAAGTCATAATATTGCAAAATTATTTCGTCCTGATATTCAAAAAATAGCTTCAAAATATAATGCCAATGTAAAATTAGTAGAAGTTCCGCCAGGACCTCCTGTTTTATCAACCATTGTTGCCGAAATTTATGGACCTGATTATAAAGAGCAAATTAAAATTGCTAATAGTATTCAAGATATTTTAAAAGATACAGATGATGTAGTTGATATTGATTGGATGGTAGAAGATGACCAAATAAAGTATCAGTTTGAAATAGATAAAGAAAAAGCAATGTTGTACGGAGTTGCTCCTCAACAAATTGCTTATACTATGAATATAGCACTTTCTAACCGAGCAATTACAAATTTATATGATGAAAATTCGGTAAATCAAGTTGGTTTAGTGTTGGCTTTAGATGAAAAAGAAAAATCAAGTATTGCTGATATTTCTCAATTAAAGATAATATCGAAACATGGAAATATGATGCCAATTTCCGATTTAGTAAGCATCAAAAAAACAATTACAGCGAAAAGTATTTATCGAAAAAATCAAAAAAGAGTAGTATATGTAATGGCTGATATGGCTGGAGAATTGGAAAGTCCTGCCTATGCAATTTTAGGAATGGAAGAAAAATTAAAGCAAATTAAACTTCCTGAAGGTTATAAATTAAACGAATTATATTTAGGACAACCAGCTTATGAAGATGATTACACGGTAAAATGGGATGGAGAATGGCAAATTACGTTAGAGGTTTTTAGAGATTTAGGAATTGCATTTTTAGGAGCAATTATCTTAATTTATATTTTAATTGTTGGTTGGTTTCAAAATTTTAAAGCGCCAATTGTAATGATGGTTGCAATTCCATTATCATTAATTGGAATTGTTTTAGGACACTGGATTATGGGCGCATTTTTTACGGCTACTTCTTTTATAGGAATGATAGCTTTGGCAGGAATTATGGTTCGGAATTCTGTTTTATTGATTGATTTTATCAATTTAAGATTAGCCGAAGGAATTCCTTTAAAACAAGCCGCAATTGAAGCAGGAGCTGTTCGTACAACGCCTATTTTATTAACTGCAGGAACAGTAGTTATTGGAGCATTTGTAATATTATTTGACCCGATTTTTCAAGGATTGGCAATTTCGTTAATGGGTGGAACTATTGTATCAACAATTTTAACATTATTGGTAGTTCCGTTGGTGTATTATATGATTGAGCGTAAAAATTACAAGTAATTATAAATTTAAAAAAGAAACAAAATGTTAAATAAATATTTCAGAATTATAGTAGGAACTTTTGTATTGTTAAGTGTAGTTTTAACTGTTTATGTAAACTCAAATTGGATGTGGTTTACCGTATTTATCGGTGTGAATTTAATTCAATCGGCATTTACAAAGTGGTGTTTGTTAGAAACTATTTTATCAAAAGTATTTAAAATAAAATAATAGAAAATATTATTTTAAAAGCTATTAATCCTACACTTTTTGTGTAGGATTTTTTGTTTTCAATATTTAAATGATATTAAAATATAGAGATTTTAAAAAATATTCTGATTCATATAAAATTAAATAAAAGAGTATCTTAAAAAAAGTATTTTTACATATTCTAATAAATAGAGTAGAATAACTTCGTGATGATAGAAAATAAAGAATTAGACCTTGCCATTCAGTTTATAGAAAAAACAGATAGAAACCTTTTTATCACAGGAAAAGCAGGTACAGGAAAAACTACTTTTTTACATAAAATAAAAAATGAATCATTAAAAAGAATGGTTATAGTTGCGCCAACAGGTGTTGCTGCAATTAATGCAAAAGGTGTAACGATTCATTCTTTTTTTCAGATGCCATTTGGTCCTATTTTACCAAATCAGATTGAAAATAGTTCGAATCAGCAACGTAAATTTAATAAAACAAAAATTGATATTATAAGGTCTTTAGATTTAGTAATTATCGATGAAATTAGTATGGTTCGAGCTGATTTATTAGATGGAATCGACCAAGTTTTAAGAAAATATAAAAATAGAAATAAAGTTTTTGGCGGTGCACAGGTTTTAATGATTGGCGATTTACAACAATTATCGCCTGTGGTAAGACCAAATGATTGGAGTTTATTAAAAGAACATTATGCATCGGTTTTCTTTTTTAGTAGTAAAGCATTTCAAGAATCAAATACGGTAAGCCTCGAATTAAAGAAAATTTACAGGCAAGATAATGATGAATTTATCAAAATATTAAATGAAATTAGAAATGATTCTTTATCACCTAAATCAGAAAAAATATTAAATGAAAGATATAATCCAGATTTTCAACCTAAAAAAAATGAAGGATATATTACATTAACTACTCATAATAAAAGAGCGGATGCAATTAATACTTTAGCATTAGAAAATATAAAAAAGAAAAGCTATTTTTTTAAAGCCGATGTTTCTGGTAAATTCAATGAAAATTCGTATCCAAATAGTGCTGATTTAGAATTAAAAGTAGGGGCTCAGGTTATGTTTATCAAAAATGATAGCTCACCTGAAAAAAGATATTTTAATGGTAAAATTGGAGAAATAAGACTGATTGATGAAGATACTATTTATGTAAAATGTCCTAATGATGATTTTGAAATTGAAACTAAAAAAGAAATTTGGGAGAATATTACCTATTCAATAGATGAAGAAACTAAAGAAATAAAAGAAGATATAGCGGGTTCTTTTACTCAAATTCCTTTGCGATTGGCTTGGGCAATTACAATTCATAAAAGTCAAGGTTTAACTTTTGAAAAAGCAATTATTGATGCAGAAGCTTCTTTTGCACACGGTCAAACTTATGTTGCGCTTAGTCGATGTACTAGTTTGGAAGGGATCGTTTTAAAAACAAGAATTGGAAGTAGTTCAATTATTAACGATAGAACAGTCGATTCTTTTAACAAAAATGTAAATGAAAATGTACCTGATGAAACTGTTTTAAGTGAATCAGAAAAAACATATCAACTTAACTTAATTTCAGAATTGTTTGATTTTAGACCTTTTTTATATCCAACAACTCGAGCTATTGAAATTTTTTATCAAAATCAAACGAGTTTAAATGGTATTATGATTAATCATTTAGAAACGATAAAAGATAATGGAATTATTCCCTTATTAAAAGTAGCAAATGGTTTTAAAATTCAATTACAGCAACTATCGGAAGAAAATGTTTTAGCTGAAAATAGCGATGTAATTAATGATAGATTTATAAAAGCAATTACATATTTTAAAACTCAAACCGAAGATTTTATAAAAAAACCATTAAGCGGAATTTCATTTTCTACAGATAATCAAGCGGTTCAAAAAGATTTAGAAAAGCAGATTTATACACTACATAATTTATTATCGATAAAATTATATTGTTTTCTGAAATTAAAAGATAGTTTTCATGTAAAAGATTATTTGCAAATTAGAGCAGATGCAATTTTACAAAATGCAGAAAAACCAGTTAAAAAGAAATTAATTTCATCAAGAGATCCTGCTTTAGCAGTAAGTTTACGAGAATTAAGAGATCAGATTTCGAAGAAAGAAGGAATTCCTCATTTTCAGATTTTTACTCAAAAAACTTTATATGCAATTTGTGATTCTCTTCCACAAACAGCTCAAGAATTATTGAAAGTTGAAGGAATGGGTAAAATTAGAGTGCAAAAATATGGTGGTCAAATTTTAGATGCAGTTAGTATTTATTGTAAAAAACAAGGTCTTAATCAGAATATTAAATTAGGTGTAAATAAAGTAGGAGTAAAGAAAAAAGAAGTGAAAATCCCAACAAGAGAAATAACTTATAATTTTTTCAAAGAAGGGATATCAGCTAAAGAAATAGCTAAAAAAAGAGGTTTAACATTAAATACTATTGAAACACATTTAGCTAGTTATCTTAGTGCTGGAGATATTGATATACTAGATCTTATGCCTGTAAAAAGGTACAATAAATTATTAAAATCGATAGAAGATACAGATTTTAAAACTTTATCAGAATTGAAGAAAAAAGTTAGTAAAGAGTTTTCTTTTAATGAGTTAAAAATGGTTTTAATGTCATTGAATTTATAACATTAAAAAGTTAAGAATAAAAAAAACGGAAATACAATTTTTGTTTTCCGTTTTATTATAAGTATTAATTGAGTTTATTTTTCGTTTAAATCCCAATTATATTCTAAATATTTGATGGTTGCTCTATCATTAATAAGTGTATTAGAATACTTATTTATATAGTCTCTTAATGAAGATTTAACTGTAAAATCTTCTAAATACCATTCAAATATTTTAGAAATTTCAATATCATCTGGTGTTATTTGATTTTTATTAGAATCGTTAAGAAAATTTTTCATTAATAATTCTAATGAACTTTCAATGTTTTTTTCTGTAAAAGCAAAATTTGGAAAACGAGGACCAGATTTTGAAGCAGCATTTATAGCTACATGAATTCTAGGGTCATCATGCCAACGACGTAATATTTTGTGTTCAATATGATCTAACGAATATATTTTTTTACCTACAGTTGCAATTGGTATTTTCCATGCATTTTTCCCTTTACGTTTAATATCTGTAATTTTTTTTAAGGGATAGCTATCTACTATCAATTTGATGGTATATGCATTGTATGCATTAATCCAAAATGCTTTAGCTTTTGAAGTACTCCATTTTTTTTGAGGTACAGTTTTTTCTAGATGTTTTAAATATAAATCTAATAAAGCTTTATTTTTTCGTAACCCTTTATAATCGATGTCACCTTCTGTACTAACATAGGTTTTAAGTAGTGCATTAAATACATCTGTTTGCGATTGTGATTGTATGCTAACAAATAGTAAACTGAAGAGTATAATAATTTTACGCATTTTTTTTAGGTTTAAATTTTTTAATTAGTTTAATTCTTTTGACGTAATATTTTGTAAATCATTACAAATATCATCTTTTTTTATATAAAAAAAAGATCATTCAATATTGAATGATCTTTCTTTTAGTAAATTACAGTAATTTATATATTATAAATCAAATCCGATATCAACTCCTAATTGTTTAGCAATAAGTTTATTGATTCTTTTCTTAACTTCTGGAATTTTTACACTTTCTAAAACAGTATTTGCAAATGCATACATTAATAATGCTTTTGCTTCTTTTTTAGGAATACCACGTTGTTGCATGTAAAATAATGCATCATTATCTAATTGACCAATCGTACAACCGTGAGAACATTTTACATCATCTGCAAAAATCTCTAATTGAGGTTTTGCATTAATTGTAGCTTTATCACTAATCAAAACATTATTGTTTTGTTGATAAGCATTTGTTTTTTGAGCTTCTTTTTCAACAATAACTTTACCGTTAAAAACAGCAGTAGAACGATCACCGTAAATACCTTTGTAATCTTGATGAGATTCACAATTAGGTTCAATATGATGCACCAATGTATGATGATCGATATGTTGTTTACCTTCACTAATTGTAATTCCTTTTAAAATAGAATCGATATGCTCTCCTCTTTGATAAAAGTTTAAATTGTTACGTGTAATATTTCCTCCAAAAGAAAAAGTATGTACAGAAACAATACTACTTGATTTTTGCTCTATGTAAGAGTTATCAACCAAAGAAGCATTTTTATCATCATTTTGAATCTTGTAGATATCAACCGTTGAATCTTTAGCTGCATAAACTTCTGTTACCGCATTTGTTAAAACAGGGTTAGAAGTTAAACTTTGATGACGCTCAATAATTTGAACATGTGCATTTTGTTCTGCAATAATCAAATTACGAGGCTGCGTCATAATAGCATCCTCACTACCTGTAGTAAAGTAGATAATCTGTATTGGTTTTTGAACCTCTACATTTTTAGGGATATGAATATAAGCTCCTTCATCAGCAAAAGCAGTATTCAACGAAGTTAAATTATCTTGCTTTGCTATTTTATTGAAATGTTTTTCAATAATAGCTTTATATTTAGGTTTCGTTAATGCAGATGACATTAAACAAACATCTATAGTATCGTGTGTAGTTTCTGATAAGAAAGAACTATATTTTCCATCGATAAATACCACTTTGTAAGTGTCTATATCGTGGATAAAATATTTCTTTACATCAGCTAATTCTACAGCAGCTTCCGAACTAGGAAAAATACTATAATCTTGCTTTAATACTGAATTTAAAGAAGTGTATTTCCAAGCTTCTAATTTTTTAGTTGGGAAACCTAATTCTTCAAAATTTTGTAATGCTTTCGTTCTAATATCATGAATATCAGAATCCACATCTACGCCATTTTCAAATGCTACGTACGATGCAGTTAGTTTTTCTTTTAATTCCATTTTCTTAAGAATTAACTTCTTCCTTAATCCAATCGTATCCTTTTGCTTCTAATTCTAAAGCTAAAGAAGCATCACCAGATTTTACAATTTTACCATCGTATAAAACGTGTACAAAATCAGGAACGATATAATCTAATAAACGTTGGTAATGTGTAATAACAATTACTGCGTTGTCTTTCGATTTTAATTTATTAACTCCGTTAGCAACAATACGTAAAGCATCGATATCTAAACCAGAATCAGTTTCATCTAAAATGGCTAATTTAGGCTCTAACATTGCCATTTGAAAAATTTCATTACGTTTCTTTTCTCCACCAGAAAAACCTTGGTTTAAAGAACGAGATAAAAATTTACGGTCTATTTCTAATAATTCTGATTTCTCACGAATCATTTTTAACATATCCTTTGCAGGCATGTCTTCTAAACCTTTAGCTTTACGATTTTCGTTAATAGCTGTTTTAATAAAGTTAGTTACAGAAACTCCAGGAATTTCTACAGGATATTGGAACGATAAAAACACGCCACTGTGTGCTCTTTCTTCAGGACCTAATTCACCAATATCTTCACCATTTAAGCTTATTGATCCGTTGGTAACTTCGTATTCTTCTTTTCCTGCAATTACAGAAGCTAAAGTACTTTTACCAGCACCATTAGGACCCATTATTGCGTGAATTTCACCGGCTTTAACTTCTAAATTCAATCCTTTTAAGATTGATTTATCTTCAATGTTAGCGTGTAAGTTTTCTATTTTTAACATGGTAATATATCTTTGTTATTGGCTATTAACCAACGCTTCCTTCTAAACTGATTTCTAATAATTTTTGTGCTTCTACAGCAAATTCCATTGGTAATTTATTTAGTACTTCTTTACTAAATCCGTTTACGATTAATGCAATTGCTTTTTCGGTATCTATTCCACGTTGGTTACAGTAAAATAATTGGTCTTCACCAATTTTACTTGTAGTTGCTTCGTGTTCTATTTGCGCCGATTTATTTTTTGTTTCAATATATGGGAATGTGTGTGCACCACATTCATTACCCATTAATAAAGAATCACACTGAGAGAAGTTACGCGCATTTTCTGCACGAGCTCCAATTTGAACTAATCCTCTATAACTGTTTTGTGATTTTCCTGCCGATATTCCTTTAGAAATAATGGTTGACTTAGTGTTTTTACCTAAGTGAATCATTTTAGTACCAGTATCAGCTTGCTGATAATTATTGGTTACAGCTATTGAATAAAATTCTCCAACAGAATTATCTCCTTTTAAAATACAACTAGGGTATTTCCACGTTACAGCAGAACCAGTTTCTACTTGTGTCCAAGAAACTTTTGCATTAGTTTCACAGATAGCTCTTTTTGTTACAAAATTGTAAACACCACCTTTTCCTTCTGCATTTCCAGGATACCAGTTCTGAACAGTAGAATACTTAATTTCAGCATCATCCATGGCAATTAATTCAACAACAGCGGCATGTAACTGATTTTCATCTCTACTAGGAGCTGTACAACCTTCAAGGTAAGAAACATAACTTCCTTTATCAGCAACAACTAAAGTTCTTTCGAATTGTCCTGTTCCTCCTTCATTAATTCTGAAGTAAGTTGATAATTCCATTGGGCAACGAACACCTTTTGGAATATAACAGAAAGATCCATCAGAAAATACTGCTGAATTTAATGCTGCATAAAAGTTATCTGTAGTTGGAACAACAGTTCCTAAATATTTTCTTACTAATTCAGGATGTTCTTGAATAGCTTCAGAAATAGGCATAAAAATAATACCTTTTTTACCTAATGTTTCTCTAAAAGTTGTTGCAACAGAAACTGAATCTACTACAATATCAACAGCGACATTAGCTAATTTTTTTTGTTCATCTAAAGAAATTCCTAAACGTTTAAAAGTGTCCAGTAATTCTGGATCAACTTCATCTAAACTATTTAATTTTGGTTTTTCTTTTGGAGCTGAATAGTAAGCAATGTCTTGAAATTTTGGTTTTTCATAATGAACATTTGCCCATTCTGGTTCCTCCATTTCTTTCCAAACTTTAAAGGCTTCTAAACGCCAATCAGTCATCCATTGTGGCTCGTTTTTCTTTTTAGAAATAGCACGAACTACATCTTCATTTAACCCTTTTGCAAAGGTTTCACTTTCTATGTCAGTATAAAAACCATATTCATATTCTTTGGTTTTTAACTCTTCTCTTAAATCGTCTTCGGTATACTTGCTCATTTGAGTTGTAATGTTATAAAGAAAAACTTTCTCCGCAACCACAGGTACGGTTTGCGTTTGGGTTGTTAAAAACAAAACCTTTTCCGTTTAAACCTCCAGAATACTCTAAGGTAGTTCCTACTAGGTATAAAAAACTTTTTTTATCAACAATAATTTTTATGTCGTTTTCTTCGAAAATTTTATCGTTTTCTTGGGTGTTTTTGTCAAAAGTTAAGTCGTACGATAACCCTGAACAACCTCCACTTTTTACGCCAACACGCACAAAATCTACTGCAGCATCAAAACCGTCATCAGTCATTAACTGGATAACTTTATTTTTTGCTGTTTCTGAAACTTTTATCATTTTTTTAGTGGTTTAAGCTAAATAAGTTGCAAATATACAATATAAGTCTCATTTAATTACAGAACCTTTGATAGGGTTTTGTTATCGTTATATCATTGTTTCTGATTATTCTTGAAATTCAAGATTGTTAATGAAGTCATTATCAGAAAGAGAAAGAAGAAATGTTTTTAAATCATCTTTGTCTTTTTGAGAAAGGTTAACACCTCCTTTGTTTACACTTTTCATTAAAGGGTCTATTGTTGAAGAGTTTTTTAAACCTGTTGAATAATGATTTATAACATCTTCTAAAGTAGCAAAACGACCATCGTGCATGTATGGAGCTGTAAATTTTAAATTCCGAAGCGATGGCGATTTAAATTTTCCATTATCATTCGGATCGCCAGTTATTTTACCTAATCCTAAATCAGTAAAAATAGCATCTAAACCATTATTATGAAATTTATTATCCGTCCATAATGGGTTGTTATTACTTCCATGACAATGAAAACAATCTCCACGAGTTTCATCCATAAAAACATCAAAACCATTTTTTTCTTCGGATGTCAGTTGTGCTTTTCCTAATAAATATTGATCAAATTTTGAGTTTCCAGAGATTAAAGTTCTTTCAAACTGTGCAAGTGCTTTGGTTATTAAAGTAGAATCTATTTTGATATTTCCAAAAGCTTGCTGAAATAAAAATGGATATTCAGCATGATTTTTAATTTTTTGAGCAACATTTATCCAATTACTATGCATTTCTATTGGATTTCTAACGGGCTCTAAAGCTTGACTTTCAAGACTTGTTTCTTTTCCATCCCAAGTAAAACGCTCATCAAAATTCCATGCTAAATTAAATAAAGGCATGGAGTTTCTATTGCCAATTTTTCCATCAACACCTTCACTAAAACGATTTTCATCCGTAAAAGCTTTTTGAGGATTATGACAACTAGCGCACGATTGTGTATTGTCTTTTGATAAAATTTCATCAAAAAATAATTTTTTACCTAAGGCAATTCCTTCTTCTGTTAAAGGATTATTTGTAGGGATAACAGGTTCAATTAATTTTTGTTGAAAAAGCTCAGGTATTTTTAATGATGTAGGTTTGGGCGTATATATTCCTTCTTCTTTTGATGAACAACTCATTAAAAGAAGAAGGAATAAAAACAAAATATTTTTTTTAATCATTTGTTTATTGCGTAATTGTACCTAAACTAAAAACGCCTTTTTTACCATTTTCAGACATTGTTTTTTGAGCTTCATAATCCATCATTAAGCTGATGTTTTTTTTATTTAAATCCCAATCATTTGGGTTTTTAAACCATTGCGCAACATTCATTTTTATTTCAATAGTTGCGTTATTTTTAACATTTATACTACCTAAATCAACTGAAAAAGAAGTGTCTTCTGCTTTTTTTGTTTCGGTATTATAAGCTCTAATTGTATGAAAGTTATAAGGGTTTTCAACATTCTTAGTATCTTTATATTTTCCATCCATTTGCATAAAATGGTAACCACCGCCTAGCATCATCGGTACGCCCCAAGAAGCTGTGTTTAAATCAGCATAATTACCATCAATATTATCATCTTCATTAAAACCAAAAGTCATGGATAGGTTGTAATTTCCTTCTGATATTTTTACAGATGGATTAAATAATGAGCTTTCAGAATTACTTAAATCTACTAATTGATAACCATCAAAAGTAGTTGCTTTTCCTGCTCCGTCAGTTAAGGTTATTTTTGATATTAAATAACGTAATTTATCAATTTTAAGAGTTGTTTCTGTTTTTATATCTGTACCTATTATATAAGAAAATTCGGTACTACTTAAATCTGATTTTTCAATAGTAGTTCCATCCCAATTTTGCGAAAAATTAACTTTAATATCAACTTCTTTAATTGGCTCGTCGTTATCTGAGCTACATGAAAAAATAAATAGACTTAATAGTAGTATTGAAAACTGTTTCATAGTTATTTTAATTTGATGATTAATAGGTCTGAAAATCCTTTGTTTGTAGGTATATCTTCAGTATTACTGTTGCTTTCACCAACTGCAATTATATTTCCATTAGCTAATTGAATAGCATCATAACAAAAATCGACAGCTGTACCACCAATGGTTTTTTGCCAAAGTTGCTTTCCATTTTTATCTATTTTAAGAAGCCAAGCATCATTTTGACCTTTATTGATAATTTGATTATCAGTACTTCTTGAACTTCCCGAAATTAAAAAATCACCATTATTAGTTTTGTTAATTGAGCGACCAACATCAAAACTAGTACCGCCATAATTTTTTTGCCAGATTAATGTACCATTTGTATTTATTTTGATAACCCATAAATCAGCGCCACCATTGTTGTCTGTTACATCTTTGTCATCGCTTCGAGTATCGCCAATAATGATAAAATTTCCGTCATCAGTAGGAGTTATTGCTCTTGCTTCATCAATTTGATCACCTCCAAAAGATTTCTCCCAAATAAGTGTTCCTGTTTTATTTATTTTGATAACCCAAAAATCATAACTACCTTGATTATTATTGATATCAACATCAACACTATCTGATGTTCCAATCATTAAATAACCATCAGAAGTTGCTGTAATTCCGTAACAGGTATCAGTATTTGTACCTCCAAAATATTTTCGCCATTCAATATTTCCGTTAGCATTTAATTTTATCGCCCAATAATCGCCACCGGCGTGTCTTGCTGCTGATTTTGCATTTCCTGCGCCTCCTGAAGCTGTAACATCTAAAATACCTCCTATAAAAAAGCCACCATCATTGGATTCAATAATTTGAAAACCTTTATCTGTTCCTGCAAATCCTGTGTTTTTTTTCCATAGAATATTTCCAGTAGCATCTAATTTTAAAATCCAAATATCTTCAAAACCTTCATTTTCGTTAACGTCACCATCAGCACTTTTACTGTATCCTATTACAGCAAAACCATTGTCACTGGTTTCAATAATTTGATACGCTTTTTCATCTTTTGAACCTCCGTATGTTTTTTGCCATTGTAAAGTATCATTTTCATCAAACTTTAATAGCCAATAATCATACTGAATTGTTGTTTTTGATGTTGAAATATCTCCATCAATACTTTGCGTAAATCCTAAAACAGCATAGCCATTATCTGAGGTTTGAATAACGCTTCTTCCGCTTTCGTTTTTTGAACCACCATATGTTTTTACAAAATCAATAGTTAATTGTTTTGTTATTGTAGCTGACGGAGTATCATTATTACAACTGATAAAAATTATAAAAGCTGATAAAAGTATTGAAATTGGTTTTAACATTTATTGTTTTTTAACGATGAATAAACCACTGTTAATATCACTTATTATTATTTTTCCGCTATCAAAATATGGATATACGTTCCATACTCCATTAAAATTAGCACCATTATTGTTTGGATAGGTATCAAAATAACCAGTTTCTGTTATTGATTTGCTAGATATATTTGTAATATCAATAAAACGAACACCTGCTGTGTAGTTCGCTAAATAAAACATGTTGTCTTTTATATACCCATTATGATCAATTGCATTAGTAGGACCAGTATAACTAAAATGCTCTTTAGGATTGTCTAAATCAGTGAAATCAAAAATAATATTTCTTGTTTTGTTTCCAAATTTTTGTTCATCTAACTCATCTCCTAAAATAAAATATTTTTTATTTTCTGTAAACCAACCTTGGTGAGTATAACCAACATTTGCATACGATATTTTAGAGATATTTTTAGGATTTGATTTGTCGCTAATATCAACTATAACAACTTCATTTTCGTTACTACCGATTAAAATTTCTTTACCAGTGTAATCAGAATCAGGACCGTTATAATTAATTACTTGTGCATCATGACTATAATTATCTGTTCCCCATCCACCTTCAGTTTTAGGGTTTTTAGGATCTTGTATATTGATAAATAAAGGACCTCCTTTATAAGGACCAGATTTACTAGTTCCTACAGGGTATGCATATCCTGATTCTTCATTAATTACCATATTATGAGCACTACCAAATTCTTTAAAGTGGGTATCAGGACTAAATGTTTCAGGAGGTGTAGATACGTTTCTTAATCTTGTTAAATCAAAAACTTGCATTCCGTGTCCATAAGCTTCACTAACAATAAAAGCATGGTCTTTATATATTTTAACATCTCTCCAAGAGCTATTAACAGTTGCTGTTGGTATCTTACCTAAATAAACAGGATTGTTTGTGTTTGTAATATCAACAAAAACAGTTCCGTTGTTTACACACATTATTGCATATTCTTTGTTAGTACTAGCATCTGTCCAACCCCAAGAGTCATTTCCTTCAGTAGCGCCAAAGGTACTTAGTGGAATGTGTAACAATAAATCATAACCGTTACAAGGGTAAATTCCTGCCATACCTGAAACACATGGAACTTTATTATCTATTGATGAATCATCACATACATCACCTATACCATCGCCGTCTGTATCTTTTTGATCTGGATTAGCCGTGTTAGGACAGTTATCTATATCGTTTTTTATACCATCTTTATCAGTATCATTTAAATATTTATCACACACATCTCCTATACCATTTCCGTCTGTATCTTTTTGATCAGGATTAGGCATTAATGGACAATTATCATCTACATCTTTAATTCCATCATTATCGTCATCATCATCACAAATATTACCTTTTCCATCACCGTCAGTATCTAATTGCTCTTTATTAGCTGTATCAGGACAGTTATCTAAAGAGTTAATTATTTCATCACCATCAGTATCATTATTGATTTTTACGGAAGGAGAATTACAAGATAAAATAAGGGTAAGTAAAGAATAAAAAAGTGTTTTTTTTATAGTGTTGTTCATAATGATTTTGATTTTAAGTGCTAAAGTTACAGAATTAACTAAGTATAAAACAGTTAATAACTAGTAAACCCTATCTTTATTTTAAAAGGAGTTATTTATTTATCCTATTTTGTTTACTTACTTGTTGTTATCTTTGCCAAATGTTAGAAGATAAAAATCAAGAAAGAACCTCATTAGCTGAACTAGGAGAGTTTGGTTTAATAAACCATTTAACGGAGCATTTTAAGTTATATAGCTCATCAACAACAAAAGGAATTGGTGATGATGCTGCTGTAATTAGCGCATCAGAAAAAGAACGCTTAATAACTACTGATTTATTAGTAGAAGGTGTACATTTTGATTTAAGCTACATGCCATTAAAGCATTTAGGATATAAAGCTGTAATGGTTAATTTATCAGATGTATATGCAATGAATGGTGTTGCAGAACAAATTACCGTATCAATTGCTGTTTCAAATAGATTTCCTTTAGAAGCTTTAGAAGAATTATATGCAGGTATTCAATTAGCTTGTGATACTTATAAAGTTGATTTAATTGGAGGAGATACAACTTCATCAACAAAAGGAATGTTAATTTCTATTACCGCAATAGGAACAGCAGAAAAAGAAGACATTGTTTACCGAAACGGTGCAAAACCTACCGATTTAATTGTTGTTTCTGGAGATTTAGGTGCTGCATATTTAGGTTTACAGGTTTTAGAAAGAGAGAAACAAGTATTTCAAGTAAATCCGCAAAGTCAACCAGATTTAGATGCTTATACCTATTTAATAGAGCGTCAATTAAAACCAGAGGCTCGTAAAGATATTACAGAATTATTAAAAGAAATGGAGGTAAAACCAACTTCTATGATTGATATTTCTGATGGATTGTCATCTGAAATAATGCATATTTGTACACAAAGTAAAACAGGATGTAAAATTTATGAAGATAAATTACCGTTAGATCCTCAAGTTATTTCTACTTCTGAAGAGTTTAAAATGGATAGCACCATGATTGCTTTAAGTGGCGGTGAAGATTATGAATTATTATTTACAGTGCCTCTTGCCGATTTTGATAAAATCAAATCAAACCCGAATTTATCAATTATTGGGCATATTGTTGCAGAAAGTGAAGGACTGAATTTAGTTACACGTGCAAATCAAGAAATTGAATTAAAAGCACAAGGATGGAATACATTTAAAGAATAAATACAAAACATATTAATATATTAGAAACCATACTTTTTAAAAGTGTGGTTTTTTTTTGATTAAATTTAAAAAATATCTGAAGTTGTTTTTTGAAAAAAAATATGTTAAAAGTCATAATTTTAATGCTTTACAATGCTGAGGTTTATATTAATATCAAAAAATGTTATTAATTTTTAATATTTTTTTTAGATAAAAATAAAAAATGGCGTAAAAATTGTATATTAGTAATCAGAAAGTAATAGTATTAATCAATAAAAAAATCAAAAAGAAAATGGGAATTTTTTCATTTATTAAAAATGCTGGTGCCAAAGTATTTGGTGTAGGAAAAACAACTGAAGAAGAAGCTGCTGAAAAATCTGCTAAATTAGTAGATGCAGTTAATACTTTAGAATTACCTGTTGAAAATTTAGCAATTACTATTGACGAAGATAAAGCTACTATTTCTGGTGAAGCTTCTGATTTAGCAACTAAAGAAAAAGTGATTTTAGTGGTAGGAAATACCAATGGAATCGGTTCAGTAGAAGATAATATGACAGTTGCACCTGTTGTAGTTGCTGAAGAGGAAGAAGTTGTTGAAGAGATAATGGCTCAGTTTCACACAGTAGTAGGTGGTGATACTTTAGGTAAAATTTCAAAAGAATTTTATGGTGATGCCATGAAATATACAGTGATTTTTGAAGCAAATAAACCAATGTTATCTCATCCTGATAAAATTTATCCAGGGCAAGTATTAAGAGTACCTGCTTTAGTAGATTAATTAGAAATAATTTACAAAATTAAAATTTAAATTAAGAAAAAGCACTGTGTTTACAGTGCTTTTTTTGTGTTTAAAATATCTTTCGGCATGCTTTTTTGCTAATCAAACAGCTAGTTGTTAAAAATAAATAACAGTATCTTTGTGTTTACTAAATTTATGATATGATACAATCTATGACGGGTTATGGTAAATCCGTATTACATTTACCTTCTAAGAAAGTAACTATTGAAATTAAATCTCTTAATAGTAAAAATTTAGACTTAAATACAAGAATACCTTCTTATTACAGAGAAAAAGAATTAGCCGTTCGTAAGAAATTAGCAAGTCATTTAGTAAGAGGGAAAATCGATTTTTCTATCTATGTAGAAACGACTTCTGATGAAACATTAACAACTGTAAATAAATCAGTAGTTGCAAATTACGTAGCGCAGTTAAAAAATGCAATGCCTATTTCTGATAATCAGGAAATTGAATTATTAAAGATGGCTGTTAGAATGCCTGATGCTTTAAAAACAGAACGTGAAGAGTTAGACGAAAATGAATGGACTCAAATTGCTGTTCATATCGATGAAGCTTTACAAGAAATTATTGCTTACAGAACTGATGAAGCTAAATCGTTAGAAGAAGATTTTCAATTAAGAATTGCAAATATTCAATCAGCTTTAGAAGAAGTTAAAAAATTAGACGGTGAAAGAATTGCAAACGTAAAAGAGCGTTTACAAAAAGCTTTAACCGATTTAAAAGTTGAGGTTGATGAGAATCGTTTTGAGCAAGAATTAATCTATTATCTAGAAAAATTAGATATCAACGAAGAAAAAGTTCGTTTAGGAAATCATTTATTATATTTCTTAGATCAATTGGCAACAGATGATTCTAATGGAAAAAAATTAGGATTTATCGTTCAAGAAATTGGAAGAGAAGTAAATACTATGGGGTCGAAAGCTAATTTTGCAGTGATGCAAAAAATAGTTATCCAAATGAAAGACGAACTAGAAAAAATAAAAGAACAAATTTTAAACGTTTTATAAAATGGCAGAAGATTTTAAAGGAAAATTATTTGTGTTTTCAGCACCTTCAGGATCAGGTAAAACAACTATTGTTCGTCATTTATTACAACAAGAAAAACTTAGTTTAGCTTTTTCAATTTCGGCAGCTTCTAGAGAACCAAGAGGTTTTGAGGTTGATGGAGAAGATTATTATTTCATATCTAAAGAAGATTTCAAAAATAAAATTGAAGCTGATGAATTTTTAGAGTGGGAGGAAGTGTACACCGATAATTTTTACGGAACTTTAAAAACCGAAATCGAACGTATTTGGGGCTTAAATAAACACGTTGTTTTTGATATTGATGTTATTGGAGGATTACGTATCAAAAGTAAATTCCCTGAAGAAACTTTATCAATTTTTGTGCAACCGCCAAGTATTGAAGAGCTTAAAAATCGCTTAAATAAAAGAAGTACCGAAAGCGAAGAAAAAATTAATATGCGTATTGCTAAAGCATCTGTAGAATTAGCAAAAGCAACAGAATTTGATAAAATTATCAAAAATGATAAATTGGAAGTTGCTTTAGAAGAAGCTGAAAATTTAGTAGGTAATTTTTTAGGATTAAATTAAAGAAGCAAAATAAACGTAATTATATTTTTAAAAAAGGGTTATGGAAAATTTCAGAAAAAATATCGGATTGTATTTTGGAACTTTTAATCCCATTCATATAGGTCATTTAATTATTGCCAATCACATGGTCGAAAATTCTGACTTAGATGAAATTTGGATGGTTGTAACACCGCATAACCCATTTAAAAAGAAAAGCTCGTTACTTGATAATCACCATCGTTTAGACATGGTGTATTTGGCGACCGAAGGTTACGATAAAATTCAACCTTCTGATATTGAATTTAATTTGCCTCAGCCAAATTATACTATAAATACATTAACACATATATCTGAAAAACATCCTAATTATAAATTTAACTTAATTATGGGCGAAGACAATTTAAAAAGCTTTCATAAATGGCGAAATTATGAAGCTATTTTAGATGATTATAATGTATATGTATATCCTCGAATTTCAGAAGGAGTTGTTGAAAATCAATTTACAGAACACCTTAAAATTCATAGAGTTGCTGCGCCAATTGTAGAAATATCATCTACAATGGTACGTAATAGCATCAAAAATGAAAAAAATATTCAGCCTTTATTATCGTCTAAAGTTTTTGATTATATCGATAAAATGAATTTCTATAGAAAATAATTTATCAATTTAAAGATTTTTTTTAGAAGCAATTTCCCGCTTTCCGCACTCGCTTTTTTTTGAAGAAAAATCAAAAAAAGAGCTCAAACAAATGCTTCAATCGGGGCTAGGCATTTTTACTAATCTATATAAAAAGGGTTTAATAAATTTATTAAATCATTTTTTTTTGTTAAAAAACAGTGAAAATGTTAAAAATACGTTATATTGTATGAAGTCTATTTTATCTAAAAATAGTTTCGAAAAATTTTCGTTGTATCTTTGAGTTTCAAACTTGTAGTAACGTGGCTAAAAATCAAAAAAAGCGAAAGCTTAAACAAAAACTTGTAGATAAATACCGATTGGTAATTTTAAATGAAGATACTTTTCAAGAAAAATTCTCTTTAAAATTATCTCGCTTAAATGTATTTGTTTTTGGCGGTATTTTTTCAATATTGCTAATTGTATTTACAACTTTATTAATAGCATTTACAGGCTTACGAGAGTATATTCCAGGGTATTCTTCTAGTTCTTTAAAACGAAAAGCAACTCGATTAATATATCAAACAGATTCTTTAAAAACTCGATTGGCAGTTATAGAGCGTTTTACAAAAGCACTCCGACCTGTTTTAACAGGCGAAATAAGTCCTGATAAAATAGATTCTATCAAAATAGATGCTCAAAACATAGCTATTGATACCCGAAAATTAGCAGCAACAAAAGAAGATTCTTTATTTAGAGAAAAAATTGAAGGTAAAGACCGTTTTCCTTTATCTGAAAGTGCAGAAGGAAGGGCTAAAGTTGTTTTCTTTTCGCCTTTAACAGGTAATATTTCACAAGTTTTTAATACCAACGATAAACATTATGCAATTGATATTGTAGCTAAAAAAGGTACACCTGTAAAAGTAATTGCAGATGGAACAGTTATTTTAGCCGAATGGACAGCAGAAACAGGTTATGTAATAATGATACAACATCCTGATGAATTTATATCGGTTTATAAGCACAACGGACAATTATTGAAACAACAAGGTGAACTTGTAAAATCAGGAGAAGCAATTGCAAGTGTAGGTTCTACTGGCGAGTTATCTACAGGACCCCATTTACACTTTGAATTATGGAATAATGGATTTCCTGTAAATCCAACAGATTATATAGATTTTCAATAGTTTTAAAAAAATAATAATAAAACAGCATTTTAACTTTTGTTTTCAAACAGAGGTATTCTGTTTTTATTTCTAAAATAGTTAAAAATGAGCATCAAATCGAAATTAGCAAAACCTTTTGCAAAGCAAGTACGAAAGCGCGTTTATAAATGGGCGAACAAACCTCATGAAACACAAGAAAAAGTATTTAAGTATTTGGTTAGTGAAGGGTGTAAAACAGCTTTTGGAAAAGATCATGATTTTATTTCTATCAATACGTATGAAGATTTTAAAAAGCGTATTCCTGTAACCGATTACGAAGGTTTACGTACTTATGTTGATAGAATGGTTGCAGGTGAAGAAAATATATTATGGAAAGGCAAGCCTTTATATTTTGCAAAAACATCAGGAACTACTTCGGGTGCAAAATATATTCCGATTACCAAAGAATCAATGCCAACGCATATAAAAGCAGCGCGTAACGCGTTGTTATTTTATATTACTGAAACAAACGATGCTAGTTTTGTTGATGGTAAAATGATTTTTTTACAAGGAAGCCCTGTTTTAGAAGATTTGAACGGTATAAAATTAGGTCGATTGAGTGGAATAGCAGCTCATTATGTACCTAATTATCTATTAAAAAATAGGTTGCCAAGTTGGGAAACCAATTGTATTGAAGATTGGGATACAAAGGTTAATAAAGTAGTAGAAGAAACTATTAATCAAGATATGTCTGTTATTAGCGGAATTCCGTCTTGGGTACAAATGTATTTTGAAAAATTAATAGCCAAAACAGGAAAACCTATTTCAGAAACATTTCCGAATTTTAATTTTTTCGTGTACGGAGGTGTAAATTTTGAACCGTATAAAAATAAGTTTGAAGCCTTAATTGGAAAAAAAGTCGATTATATAGAATTATATCCAGCTTCGGAAGGATTTATTGCTTATCAAGATTCGCAAACCGAAAAAGGAATGTTATTACAGTTGAACTCAGGCATTTTTTATGAGTTTATTCCTGCAACGGAATTTTATGATGAAAATCCAACACGTATTTCTTTAAAAGATGTGAAATTAGGTGTTAATTATGTCATCATTTTAAATACTTCGGCAGGTCTTTGGGGATATAATATTGGCGATACTGTTGAGTTTACATCACTTAAACCATATAGAATAAAAGTTACAGGACGTATTAAACATTTTATTTCTGCCTTTGGCGAACATGTAATTGGTAAGGAGGTTGAAAAGGCTTTAAACGATGCAATTATAGGAACAGACATAAATATAAGTGAGTTTACAGTTGCGCCACAGGTTACTCCAGAAAGCGGTTTACCATATCATGAATGGTTTATTGAGTTTGAAAATGAACCTGATAATTTAGCCGAATTAGCAGCTAAAATCGATGTCTCTATGCAAAATCAAAATGTTTATTATTTCGATTTAATTGCAGGTAAAATATTACAACCGCTTATTATTAGAAAAGTAAAAAAAGGTGGTTTTAATGAATATATGAAATCAATTGGAAAGTTTGGCGGACAAAATAAAATCCCACAATTATCAGACAATCGAAAAATTGCCGAAGTCTTAAAAAACTTTTTAGTGTAGTTTTTACTATGGATAATAAATACGTGTTTTTTATTTTATTGATGTACGTAATAAATTCTTTTTCTCAAAAAGCATTAGACGATTTGAGAAATAAGACAGATTCTATTTGCAGAAAAGTTCAAATAAAATCTTTTTGCAAAGTTCTTGAACTTTATAAATTAAAACAATACGATTCTTGCTATATTTATTCAAATAAAGCTTTATTAGACGTTACAACTACCAATCAAAAAGATATTATATATTATTTGCAAAGTATTAGTCCAACAGAAAAATCACTATTTAAAAAGGCACTGTTTAGCCTTGATAAAATATCAGATACAGGGCGTTTTGCTTCTTTAAAAAATTTAAGACTCGGTTATGTTTACTTAAATCAACAAAAATATGATAAATCAATTTTAAGCTTAGAGAAATGCTTATCATCTAAAGATATTATGAAAGATGTTGAGCAAAGATCAATGATCTATCATAATTTAGCAGCATGTTATTTTTATAAAAAAGACTTTAAAGAAGCTACTTTTTATTATGATAAACAGCTTTCTTTAATTCAAAAAAATGATACCACTTCTTTGATTAAATTAAAAATGGGAATGGCATATATGTATTATGATCAATATTTAGACAAACAAGCGATTCCCTTATTTAAAGAAAGTTATAATTTATCACAATTGCATACTGATATCGTATTAAAGGAAAGCACTGCTTTTAGTATGGCCGTGGTAGAAGAAAATAGAAAACGCTATAAAAAAAGTGTTAAGTATTATAAAGAAAGTAATCGCTGGAAAGATTCTATTTGGAATAAAGAGAAAATTTGGGAAATTACCGAAAGAGATAAAAAAATTGCCATTGCTTATAAACAGCAAGAAATAGGAATTAAAAATGAAGAAATAAAACGACAAAAAATAGTTCAAAAAGGGTTGGTTTTTGGCGGAATTTTATTATTATTTCTTTTAGGTGTTTTAGGTTTTATCTATAAAAAATTACGAAATAATAATAAACTAATTATATTACAAAAGGAGGCTTTAAGTACGGCTAATAAAACAAAAGATTATTTATTTTCGGTCGTTTCACACGATTTACGATCGCCTATAAATACTATAAAAAGACAGCATAAAAAATTAGAAAAACATATTGAAAATAAAGATTTACCTGCAATTAAACAAGCAACTCAAGTAGCTATTTCGGTTACACAAAGTACGAGTCGTTTATTGGATAATGTATTATATTGGTCGCTAGATCAAAGTAATATTTTAAGTTTTATTCCCGAAAAAAATGCCTTACACCCAATAATAGAACATCTTTTGTTTGATTATGAAAATTTACTAAGTGTTAAAGATATTTCTATTTTAAGTGATTTAGAAACAGGTATATTTGGTTTAATAGATAAAGAATCTTTAAAAATTGTACTGCGAAACTTAATAGATAATTCGATGAAATACATGAAAGGTTCAGGAAGTATTTCGATTAAAATGAAAATGTATTCAGAAAACCAAGCATCGATTGAAATTAAAGATACAGGAATTGGGATTTCACCAGAAAAACTTAAAGAAATAAATTCTTTGAAAAATTTATCTATAACTAAAATAGACCATTCAAAAGGAGTTGGATTGGGCTTATTATTGTGTCAAACATTGATTAAAAAAAATAAAGGAACTTTGTTTTTTGAAAGTAAGCAAGGAACTTATACAAAGGCTATTATTTTATTGCCTTTAGCGTAGTTATTAGACTAGAAATTAGTTTGTTTAGTTCTTTTTTAATCTGAATTAACTTATAAAATAAGTATCTTTGTAGATTAAAAAGCTATAAAAGATGAATAATTTATGGCCACTTCTATTAGAAGATTTAGACTAAGAAGTGAAAGGGGTAATAAGTTTATCAGAGGCACGTGATTATGAAATTATTCATGTAAAAAATACTAGAGATTCTGAAAAAGAACTAAAAAACCGTTTTTTTGACATAATTCTTTTATATATTATGATTGATGGAGAATCACGAGGTATTTCGTTAGCACACAGATTAAATAAAGAACATATTGAAATGCCTTTTTTGTTTTTAACAAGTATACAAAATAAAATCCCACAATTATCTGATAATCGTAAAATTGCTGACGTATTAAAATATTTTTTAGTGTAAATTACTTCAATGAATTTATAAAATTTAATAGAGTTGTTTTAAATATTCAAAATAGCTAAAAAATACGATGATTATCGCTATAAAAAATGAGTAGTAAAGGATTATTTGTTATTTTGTTTTTTTTGTCAATAAATACTTTTTCTCAAAAAGTATTACACGATTTGAGAAATAAAACAGATTCTATCTGTAATAAAGTTCAAATAAAATCATTTTGCAAAGTTCTTGAATTTTATAAATTAAAACAATACGATTCTTGCTATATTTATTCAAATAAAGCATTGTTAGATGTTACTACTACTAATCAAAAAGATATTATATATTATTTGAAAAGTATTAGTCCAATGGAAAAATTATTGTTCAAAAAATCACTTTTTAGTCTTCAAAGAATATCAGATACAGGGCGTTTTGCTTCTTTAAAAAATTTAAAAATAGGTTATGTTTATTTAAATCAGCAAAAATATGATAAATCAATTTTAAGCTTAGAGAAATGTTTATCATCTAAAGATATTATGAAAAATGTTAAACAAAGATCAGTAATTTATCATAATTTAGCGATATGTTATTTATCTAAAAGTAATTTTAAAAAAGCTACTTTTTTCTTTGATAAACAACTTTCTTTAATAAAAAAAACAGATACTTCTTTTATAATTTTAGCAAAAACAGGAATGGCTAATATATATTATCAACAATATATGGATAGTCAAGCAATTCCTTTATTTAAAGAATGCTACGATTTGTCGCTATTATATCGAGATTTTAAATTTAAGGAAAGCACTGCTTTTAATATGGCTGTGGTAGAAGAGAATAGAAAACGTTATAAAAAAAGTGTTAAGTATTATAAAGAAAGTAATCGCTGGAAAGATTCTATTTGGAATAGAGATAAAATTTGGGAACTTATTGAACGAGATAAAAAAAATGTAGTTGCTTATAAACAGCAAGAAATTCGAATTAAAAATGAAGAAATAAAACGTCAAAAAATAGTTCAAAAAGGATTGATTCTTGGCGGAAGTTTATTATTATTTCTTTTAGGGGGTTTAGGCTTTATCTATAAAAAATTAAGAAATAATAATAAATTAATTATAGCGCAAAAGGAGGCTTTAAGTGTGGCTAATAAAACAAAAAATCATTTATTTTCGGTAGTTTCACACGACTTACGATCGCCTATAAATACGATAAAAAGACAGCATAAAAAACTAGAAAAACACATTGAAAATAACGATTTACCTGCAATTATAGAAGCAACTCAAGTAGCTATTTCTGTTACACAAAGTACGAGTCGTTTATTAGATAATGTATTATATTGGTCGCTAGATCAAAGTAATATTTTAAGTTTTATTCCCGAAAAAAATGCCTTACACCCAATAATAGAACATCTTTTATTTGATTATAAAAATTTAGTAAGTGTTAAAGATATTTCTATTTCAAGTGATTTAGAAACAGGGATATTTGTTTTAATAGATAAAGAATCTTTAAAAATTGTACTGCGAAACTTAATAGATAATTCGATGAAATACATGAAAGGTTCAGGAACTATTTCAGTTAAACTGAAAATGTATTCAGAGAACGAAGCATCGATTGAAATTAAAGATACTGGAATTGGAATTTCACCAGAAAAGCTCAAAGAAATTAACGGGTTAAAAGATTTATCCGTAGCTAAAATAGATCATTCAAAAGGCGTTGGATTGGGTTTATTATTGTGTCAAACATTAATTAAAAAAAATAAAGGAACTTTGTTTTTTGAAAGTAAGCAAGGAACTTATACAAAGGCTGTTGTTTTATTGCCTTTAGTGTAGTTATTAGTCTATAAATTAGTTTGTTTAGTTTTTTAAAAACATGAATTAATTTATAAAATAAGTATCTTCGTAAGTTAAAAAGCTATAAAAGATGAATAATTTACGACTACTTCTATTAGAAGATTTAGACGAAGAGGCTACAGAAATAATAAACTTATTAGAACAACATAATTATGAAGTTATTCATGTAAAAAATACTAAAGATGCTGAAAAAGAGATAAAAAATAGTTTTTTTGATATTATTCTTCTTGATATTATGATTGATGGAGAACCGCGAGGTATTTCGTTAGCACACAGATTAAATAAAGAACATATTGAAATACCTTTTTTATTTTTAACAAGCATACAAAGTAAAGTGGTGTTTAATGAAGCTAAACTTACAAAACCATATACTTATTTATTAAAACCATTTAATAAATTAGAGTTATTATACTCTTTAGAGTTAGCTTTGGAAAAATTTTATGAACAGGAAAATAACAGCAGTTTAAGTGATGAAAAAGCGATTATTACACCTTCCTTTTTATTTGTTAAAAAAAATAAAGGTATTGTAAAAGTTGATATAAAAACAATTTTTTATGTAGAAGTTGAAGAAAAATACTGCCGACTTGTTTGTGATCAAGATCAGGAGTATATGATTCGATTATCGTTAACAAAAATAAAAGAATTACTTGGCGATACTTATTTTGTTCAAACTCACCGAAATTATTTGGTTAATCTAAAGAGAATTCAAGCACTTTATTTTGAAGATAATTTATTGATTTTAAATAATAATCATAAAATATTATTTAGTGATCGTTTTAAAAAGCAATTTTTGAAAAATAATAAAGTTTTTAGGTAAAAACAGCTATATTACTAGTTCTAAATTGAAGTTAATAACTTTTCATTTTAAAGTATAAAAAAAGAAGTAAAAAACATATTATCTAGCCCCCCCAGAGTTTGATTTTATGCTAATTACCTCTTTTATTTTTCGAAGATTTGAGTTAAAAATCCCATTATTTATTTTTAACCTACTGCAAATATATGGTGTACTTACAAGTAATTTTTTTTATTGTCTCTTAGTGCTTAAAAATAGGAGGTAAGTGTATTTTAAATTGGTATAAGTGTGTGTTTTTAATTGATAAAATAGGATTTTAAAAAGGGTTATTCTTAAATTATATTAATATAAAAGTAATCGTAAATTATTTTTTCTCTAGTTGAATCATTTTTTTTACTCAAACCCACCGAAATTATTTGGTTAATCTAAAGAGAATTCAAGCACTTTATTTTGAAGATAATTTAGGCTTTAAAGTATAAAAAAAAGAAGTAAAAAAACATATTATCTAACTTACTGATAGCTTGACTTTATGTTTATTACCTCTTTTTTTTCGAATACTTGAGCTAAAAATCCTATTATTTATTCTTAACCTGTTGCAAATATATTGTGTACTTACAAGTAGTTTTTTTTATTGTCTCTTAGTGCTTAAAAATAGGAGGTAAGTGTGTTTTAAATTGGTATAAGTGTATTTTTTTTGATAAAATATCATTTGAAAAAGGGGTATTTCTACATATAAATTATATTAATATACAAGTAAGCTTAAATTACTCTATTTCTAGTTCAAATACTTTTTGAAGCATTTTATCATCAATCTGATTTACTTTATATAAACCTTCATCACTAAAAAGTTCTCTAGCAATTAAAGTTTTTAAGTTTTGTTTTAATTGTTCTTTAATTTTTGATGAAAGTTTATAGCCTTCAAGTTTTGATAAGAAATCATTAAAAATACTGTTATCTACATCAAAATTTTTGATAAAGTCGTTTACATTAACCGTTTCTAACTTTTTACGATTAGTATCTACATAATTAAAAGCAAAGTTATTTAAAGGTCTGAAAAATATACTAGGAACATAAGTAGTCGTATCTACAGCAACAAAATAATCAGGAATAATACCACCACCACCATAAACGATTTTACCTTTTGGAGTGGTAAATTTTAAACTATCAATAGTTTTTATGCTGTCTTTATTAAATAATTCACCGCTTGAATATCTATTTTCGATATCGTTAGCATATGTTTTATTTGATTTGCTTTTATCATAAGTTTTTTGAATAGATCGCCCTGTTGGAGTGTAGTAACGAGCCGTTGTTAAACGAACTGCAGAACCATCGCCTAAATCCATTTCTTGTTGAACTAATCCTTTTCCAAAAGAACGACGACCAATAATTATTCCTTTATCGTTATCTTGTAAAGCACCAGCAACAATTTCTGAAGCAGAAGCAGAGTTTTCATCAATTAAAACATATAAACCACCTTTTTCAAAACTCCCTTTATCTGTGGCAAATGATTTGTTAATGTCTCCTTTATTATTTTTAGTGAATACAATTAATTTTTCATCTTCTAAAAATTCATCAATAATACTGTTTGCAATATCAATAAAACCACCACCATTTCCACGAAGATCAAGTACTAAATCTGTCACGTTATTCTTTTTAAGAGTATCTAAAGATGTTTTAAATTCTCTATAAGAATTACGAGCAAAACGATTTAATTTTATATAACCAATACTGTCATTTAGCATATAAGCGATATCAACACTTTTAATATTTACTTTATCTCTTGTTATGTTTACATCAAAAATACTATCGATTGTTTTTCTGTAAATTTGTAGCGTAACATTTGTTTTTGGTTTGCCTTTTAAGGCTTTCATTATTTTAGAAGTTTCTAATTTTTTTCCATACAAAGTGTCTTTGTCAGCTAATAAAATTCTATCACCAGCTTTAATTCCTTTTTTTATACTAGGTCCTCCTTTAATAGGTGAAATAACAGTAATTGTATCACCAATCATGCGAAACTGCACACCGATTCCAACAAAATTACCTTGCATATTTTCGGTAACTAATTGAAGATTTTCTTTAGGGATATATACCGAATGTGGATCTAATTTCCCAAGCATTTGTGTAATAGCACCATCTAATAAATCATCAGTATTTACATTGTCAACATAATCTGTTTGTATGTAGTCAATCAGCCGTTTTATTTTTTTCGGTTGATGAGTTTGTTCCGATAAAATTCGAGCTGTTTCCTTTGCCAAAAAAAGTTCCGATAAGAATACCGAAAACAACAGCTATTGATAAATAAATAGGAAAGTTATTTTTATTCATAAGGTAAATGTAAGAGTTCAATACCTGCTTTTTCTAAAAAGTCGATGCCAGAAGTATCTTTATAATCTTGGGCATATACAACTCGTTTTATACCTGCCTGATGTATTAATTTACTACATTGTTGGCAAGGAGAAAGCGTAATATATAAAGTAGCATCTTTACATGATTGTGTAGAGGCGGCAACTTTTAAAATAGCATTTGCTTCGGCATGTAAAACGTACCATTTTGTGTAGCCTTCTTCATCTTCACAATAATTTTCAAAACCAGAAGGAGTTCCGTTATAACCGTCAGAAATAATCATCCGATCTTTAACGATTATTGCGCCTACTTTTTTTCGTTTACAATGAGATAATTTTCCCCATTCTTGTGCCATATTTAAATAGGCTTTGTCGTATTTTAATTGTTTTTTACTCAAAATAATAAATTATGTGATATGCTAAGATAGTTAGATTTTAAAAGGTTATTACTTAAATTTTTACCAAAAAACACGGTTAATCATCATTTGAAAAGCAAAACCCATTACAATAGAAGATATAACTAAAATCCAATCGCGACGATTTACATTAAATATTGATTGCGTTAATGTTCCTATTAATAAAATTCCTAAGACAATAATAATTTGAGCAGCTTCTACACCGCCAGCAAATTCTAATAAAGGAATTAATTTATCAGAAGTTTTACCAATCATTATTTTAAAGTAATTTGAAAAACCAAGTCCGTGAATTAATCCGAAGAATAAAGCGAAAAATAAATTCTGATTTTCTTTTCCTACGGATGCTTTTCTGGCTGTTAATACATTCATTAAACCAGTTATGAAAATTGATAACGGAATTAAAAACTCAACCAAATCGACATCAATCTTTAATATTCCATAGGCTGATAATGCCAATGTTATAGAATGTCCGATGGTAAATAAAGTGATTAACCATAATACTTTTTTCCAGTGTATAAATTCATAAACAACAGCAAGTACAATTAAAAATAAAATATGGTCGTAGGCTTTTATATCAAGTACAATGAAATAAGCCCATTTTAAAATAGAAAATAAAGTCGTTCATTAAGGGGAAATTTAAATTTTTATTTGTCGGTCTATTTGTTGATCTAAAGAAATAAAAGTTTCTGTTCTTGAAACTCCTTTTATATTCTGAATATCCTTGTTTAGTAAATGCATTAAATCTTCATTGTTTTTACAAAGTATTTTGATGAAAATAGCATAATTACCAGTTGTATAATGACTTTCAACAACTTCAGGTATTTCTTTTAATCTTTTTATTGCTGATGAATATAAGCTAGATGAATCTAAAAAAACTCCTACAAAAGCCGTGGTATTATAGCCTAAAGCCTTCGGATTTAATACCATTTTGTATCCGTCTATTAAATCGGAAGCATCTAGTTTTCGTAATCGCTGATGAATTGCCGCTCCTGAAATTCCTACTTCTCTAGCAATACTTAAAATAGGCGTACGAGCATCAGAAACCAATCGTTTGATGATAATCTTATCAATTCCATCAATTTTTAATTTTTTAATCATACTACAAAAATAAGAAAACTTGATTAGATAATTATTTTGCTTTATTTTTAGATGTTTTTATCGATTAAATAAGTTTACAGACCTTTTATAAATTGATGTTTAATTTAAAACTTCTTTATTATTAGTAAATTAAATAAGGTTTTTAAAATAGATACGTTTAAATTAGCAGTCCCTAAAAAATATTGATAGCATATTTGGAAAGTATAAAAAGAATGTTTTATTCCAAATTATTGCATAAATATTAATGAGGATATTATTGTGAAAAAATTATGAACAGATCAAAAAAACTAACTTTTTTAGCACCTAAAGATATGACTGAAAGTAAGGGTGCAATTTTTATAGATATGGGTATTTCTGCTGGATTTCCATCACCTGTTGATGATTTTAAAGAAACTCGTATTTCATTAGATGAAGAGTTGATTAAAAATAAAGAAGCAACCTTTTTTGCAAAAGTAAGTGGACAATCAATGATTGGTGCAGGGTTAGATGATAATGATTTATTGGTGATTGATAGAAGTATTCCGCCAACAAATAACAAAATAGCCGTTTGTTTTTTAGATGGAGAATTTACCGTAAAAAGATTAAGAGTAACTAAAGATGAAGTTTGGTTACAACCCGAAAACCCTGATTATCCTGTAATTAAAATTACGGAGGAAAATAATTTTATTATTTGGGGAATTGTAACTAGTGTGATAAAAAAGGTATAACAAAAAAAATCCAGCAAATTTGCTGGATTTTTCTTTTATATTATAAATTTTGACTAGCAAAATTCATCGTAAGCTGCTGCTAAATTCTGAGCAATAGCTTGAGCTGAATGACCTTCAATATGGTGACGCTCTAAAATGTGCACTAAACTACCATCTTTAAATAAAGCAATAGCAGGAGATGATGGAGGAAAAGGTATCATCAATTCTCTAGCTCTAGCAGTAGATTCTTTTTCTACACCTGCAAAAACAGTTGTTAAGTTTGTAGGTCTTTTTTCTGCGCCTAAAGAAGCAATAGCTCCTGGTCTTGCAGTACCTGCAGCACAACCACAAACAGAGTTAACCATTACTAAAGTTGTTCCTTCTTTTGCTAATGCAGTATCAACATCTTGAGCAGTGTATAAAGCGTCAAAACCAGCATCGATTAATTGATCACGCATCGGTTTTACTAATTCTTCTGGGTACATATTTTTTGAGTTAAATAGTTTAACGCAAAGATACTTTATTTAAAAAGAAGAATCAAACCAAAACAATTACTGCTTTTTTTAGATGTATTTTATTTTAGCCCCGATTGAAGCAATTGTTTGAGCTCTTTTTTGTTTTTTTCTTCAAAAAATAAAAAAAGCGAGTGCGGAAAGCGGGAAATAGCTTCAAAATATCTTTATTATTTTTTTTAAAAGGAAATAATTATTTCAAAATGGTATTAATAGTATATTTACATCTTTAAAATTAAAAAATGGGAAAATTTGCAAAATGGCTTGGTGCCGGAGCAGGATTTACAATGGGTGGTCCAATAGGGGCTATTATAGGATTTGCTATAGGTAGTTTTATAGATGGAGTTTCTATAGAAGACTTTAGAAAAGAGCAACGAGAATATCAAGATAATACAGAACCACAAAAAAGAGGTCGTGCTACTTCTGGCGATTTTGAAATAACTTTACTGATTTTAGCTTCCGTAGTTATTAAAGCTGATGGAAGGGTTGATCAGCGAGAGTTAGACTTTGTTCGCTTACATTTTGTAGAAATGTATGGTAAAGAACGAGCGAATCATGCTTTTAAATTGTTTAGTGGTATTATCAAAAAAGAAATATCAACTCGTCAGGTTTGTATGCAAATTCGTCAGCATATGTCGCATGCTTCTCGTTTGCAATTGTTGCATTTTTTATTCGGAATTGCCAAAGCTGATGGACAAGTAACAACACTTGAAGAACAAGAAATAAGAAAAATTGCAGGTTATTTATATATTAATCAACATGATTATATTTCGATAAAAGCAATGTTTTATGAAGAGTTTGATAGCGCTTATAAAATTTTAGAAATTACAAAATCGGCTACCGATAATGAGCTTAAAAAAGCGTATCGAAAAATGGCTAAAAAATATCATCCTGATAAATTAGAAGGTTTAGGAAAAGCTCACAAAGAAGGCGCTAATGAGAAATTTCAAAAAATTCAAGCTGCTTACGAACAAATAAAAAAAGAAAGAGGTATTTCTTAAAAAGTAATTAGTTAATTATAAAGCCTTTATTTAAAGGCTTTTTTTTAATGTCAACTATTACAATTACAAGAAAATACGTAATTTCGCAAAATCAATAAATATAAAGAAAAAATGAGTACGAAGTTTACTGAATACAAAGGGCTTAACTTGCCAAATGTTGCGGATGAAATCCTAAATTATTGGAAAGAAAACAACATTTTTGAAAAAAGTATAACTACGCGTGATGATAATAAGCCGTTTATCTTTTTCGAAGGACCTCCTTCGGCAAATGGTTTACCAGGTATTCATCATGCAATGGGACGTACCATTAAAGATATTTTTTGCCGTTATAAAACTTTAAAAGGATTTCAGGT
This sequence comes from Tenacibaculum pacificus, assembly GCF_027941775.1. Lineage (NCBI taxonomy): Bacteria > Pseudomonadati > Bacteroidota > Flavobacteriia > Flavobacteriales > Flavobacteriaceae > Tenacibaculum > Tenacibaculum pacificus. The sequence goes on from NZ_CP115917.1 coordinate 334,812, forward strand.
AAAGCGTAAAGCTGGTTGGGATACACATGGTTTACCTGTTGAATTAGGTGTTGAAAAAGAATTAGGAATTACCAAAGAAGATATCGGAACTAAAATTACGGTAGAAGAATACAATATTGCTTGTAAAAAAGCAGTAATGAAATATACTGATATTTGGAATACGCTTACCGAAAAAATGGGTTATTGGGTAGATATGGAAGATCCGTATGTTACTTATAAACCAAAATACATGGAAACGGTTTGGTGGTTGTTAAAGCAAATCTATAATAAAGATTTGATGTATAAAGGATATACAATTCAGCCATATTCACCAAAAGCAGGAACAGGTTTAAGTTCTCATGAGGTGAATCAGCCAGGAGCGTATCAAGATGTTACTGATACAACTGTAGTTGCTCAATTTAAAGCAATTACTGAAACTTTACCAAGTGTTTTTCAAAATGGAAATGATGTTCATATTTTAGCATGGACAACAACTCCTTGGACTTTACCAAGTAATACAGCATTAACCGTTGGAAATAAAATTGATTATGTTTTAGTAAAAACATTCAATCAATATACTTTTGAGCCTACTCAAGTAGTTTTAGGAAAACCTTTACTTGCAAAACAATTTGCAAGGAAAAAGTTTAAAGCTGTTGAAAACGAAGCTGATTTAGCAACGTATAAATCAGAAGATAAACAAATTCCTTATTTAGTAATTGCTGAATGTAAAGGTGCTGATTTAGTAGGTACTAAATATGAGCAATTATTACCATATACATTACCACATGATAATCCTGAAGAAGCTTTTAGAGTAATTTCTGGGGATTTTGTAACCACAGAAGATGGTACAGGAATTGTACACACAGCGCCAACTTTTGGAGCTGATGATGCTTTAGTTTGTAAAGATGCAGGTGTGCCACCAATGTTGGTAAAAGATGAAAATGATAATTTAGTTCCTTTAGTAGATTTACAAGGTAAATTTACCAAAGAAATGGGTGAATTTGCAGGAATGTACGTTAAAAATGAATATTATGCTGATGGAGAAGCTCCTGAACGTTCAGTAGATGTACAAATTGCCATCAAATTAAAAGAAGAAAATAAAGCCTTTAAGGTAGAAAAATATGTCCATAGTTATCCACATTGTTGGAGAACTGATAAGCCTATTTTATATTATCCGTTAGATTCTTGGTTTATTAAAGTAACGGACGTTAAAGAACGTATGCATTCTTTAAATGAAGAAATTAATTGGAAACCTGAATCAACAGGAACAGGTCGTTTTGGAAATTGGTTGAAAAATGCTAATGATTGGAACTTGTCTCGTTCTCGTTTCTGGGGAATTCCGTTGCCAGTTTGGAGAACAGAAGATGGTAAGGAAACCAAAATAGTAGGTTCTGTAGCTGAATTAAAAGAAGAAATGGCACTTGCTGTAAAAGCAGGTGTAATGACTGAAGATATTTTTGCTGATTTTGTTTCAGGAGATATGTCTGATGAAAATTATGACACTATTGATTTACATAAAAATGTAGTTGATAAAATTACATTAGTATCTGCTTCGGGTGAGCCAATGCAACGTGAATCTGATTTAATTGATGTTTGGTTCGATTCAGGTTCTATGCCGTATGCACAATGGCATTATCCGTTTGAAAATAAAGAAATAGTAGAAGAAGGTTGGAAAACTGCCGACTTTATTGCCGAAGGAGTAGACCAAACTCGTGGATGGTTTTATACTTTACACGCTATCGCAACGATGGTTTTTGATGATAAAGCTTATAAAAATGTAGTATCTAACGGATTGGTGCTAGATAAAAATGGACAAAAAATGTCGAAACGTTTAGGAAATGGAGTTGATCCGTTTACTACCTTAGATAAATATGGTCCTGATGCTACACGTTGGTACATGATTTCAAACGCAAATCCTTGGGATAATTTAAAGTTTGATTTAGATGGAATTACCGAAGTAAGTAGAAAGTTCTTTGGAACTCTTTATAATACCTATTCTTTCTTTAGTTTATACGCTAATTTAGATAACTTCAATTATAGTGAAGCTGAGGTGCCGTTAGCTGAAAGACCAGAAATTGACCGTTGGATTTTATCAGAATTAAATACACTTGTTCAAAAAGTAGATGTGTTTTATGCAGAATATGAACCAACAAAAGCAACAAGAGCAATTTCTGATTTTGTACAAGATCATTTAAGTAACTGGTATGTTCGTTTATGTAGAAGACGTTTTTGGAAAGGTGAATATGCACAAGATAAAATATCTGCATATCAAACTTTATATACGTGTATGCTTACGGTTGCTAAATTGGCATCGCCAGTAGCGCCTTTCTTTATGGATAAATTATATAAAGATTTAATAAGTACTACAAATGTTGAAGGTTTTGAAAGTGTACATTTAGCAGAATTTCCTGTTTCTAATGAGGCTTTAATTGATAAATCATTAGAGCGTCAAATGGAAAATGCACAAACGATTTCTTCTTTAGTTTTATCATTAAGAGCAAAAGAAAAAATTAAAGTACGTCAGCCATTACAAAAAATAATGATTCCTGTTTTAGATGCTACTCAAAAAGAAGAAATTTTAGCGGTTGCTGATTTAATTAAATCAGAAGTAAACGTTAAAGAAATTGAACTTTTAGATGATGCTTCTGATATTTTAGTGAAGCAAATTAAACCAAACTTTAAAGCACTTGGACCAAAGTTCGGTAAAGATATGAGGTTGGTTGCTAGTGAAATACAGAAATTTACACAAGATGATATCATTAAAATTGAAAAAGAAGGATCTATTTCTTTAGAAATTAATGATAAAATCATTATCTTAGAAACTGCTGATGTAGAAATTTCATCAAAAGATATTGAAGGTTGGTTGGTTGCAAATGCAGAAGGTTTAACCGTTGCTTTAGATGTTACTATAAATGAAGATTTACGTAAAGAAGGTGTTGCTAGAGAATTAATCAACAGAATTCAAAACGGACGTAAAGAAACAGGATTAGAAGTAACAGATAAAATTAAATTAACAATTTTAAAAACGGTCGACTTACAAGAGTCTGTAACTGCAAATGAAAATTATATAAAAGCAGAAACATTAACCAATGAATTGGTTTTTGTGGATGAATTAAATGATGGTACAGATATCGAATTTGATGCTATCAAAAGTAGAATGTTAATTGAAAAAGCATAAGTTATGGATAAAAATATTAATATAAGATACTCTGATCTTGATTTACAGGAATTTAAAGAGATTATTTTAAAAAAAATTACGAAGTCAGAAGAAGACTTAGAATTATTACAGGCTTCTTATAAAAATGGTTCAGGTAATGGTACTGAAGATACTTCACCTACATTTAAATCATTTGATGATGGTTCAGATACAATGGCAAAAGAGGCAAATGTGCAATTAGCCTTACGTCAAGAAAAATTTATTCGTGATTTAAAACACGCTCTAATTCGTATTCAAAATAAAACATACGGAGTTTGTAGAGTTACAGGTAAATTAATTCAAAAAGAACGTTTAAAATTAGTGCCTCATGCTACATTAAGTATTGAAGCTAAACGTAAACAATAACTTTTTTGAATATGTATAATATCAAAAAAAAGCCTCTTTATAGAGGCTTTTTTTGTTTTAAAGCTAATGTTAAGCGATGGAATATCTGTTACTTTTTAGTGTTTTTTTTATGTGAAAATCTGATTGTTTTTTCTCAAGAAAAATTACTTAAAACGACAACTGTTTTATCAAATGATATTGAAATAAATACTGATGGTTTAGATGATATTCTTATTGAAAATTCAAAAAGTAATCAAATAGAAGTATTACTTTTAGATGAAAATCCACATACGCACACTATTTATTTTCAAGAAAAATTAGCTGTTTTAAAAATAGATTTTAATCAAATTTTTGATTACAATGAAACTGGTGTTTTTAGAAAATATATCACAAAAAGATTGCAAAGAGTTCGTGTTATAGTTAAAGTCCCGAAGAACAAAAATGTTATTATTTATGGAAAAACAATCGGAATTGTTTCTAAAAGTTATCAAGGAAATGTGAAGATTTATATTGATAAAGGAAATGTTCGATTAAATAATGTAAAAGGAAATGCTTTTGTTTCTTTGTTTTTAGGCAATGTTTATGCAAATTTATCTAAAAAAAGTAACATCGATATTAAAACAAATAACGGAATAATACGTATAAATAATAATAGCTATAAGGATAAGATTTATATTAAAAAAACACAAAAAGAAGTTTACAATTTTAAAGTAAATACTATTAATGCTAATGTTATTTTAATTACCGAATAAAAACGAATACTTTTCTTATTTTTGTTGCTATTAAATTCAAAAAATGTCTAAAAAAAATATTGCAATATTTACCGTAATCCTGGCGATTCTAATAGATCAAATTAGTAAAATTTATGTAAAAACACATTTTCAACTTGGCGAAGAAGTTGTTGTTTTTGCAGATTGGTTTAAAATCCACTTTACTGAAAATAATGGTATGGCTTGGGGTTTTGAATTTGGTGGTAGAGCAGGTAAATTATTTTTAACATTGTTTAGAGTTATTGCCGTTTCAGGTATTATATATTGGTTGTGGCAAACTATAAAAAGACAAGCTCATACAGCTGTTGTTATTGCTATAGCGTTAGTTTTAGCAGGTGCAATAGGTAATATTATAGACTCTGTTTTTTATGGTGTAATTTTTGATACTTCTTATCATAATGTAGCTACGTTGTTTTCAGACAAACCTTATGGAGAATTATTTTACGGAAAAGTAGTTGATATGCTTTATTTCCCGATGTATGAAGGTGAAAGTTTTACTTTCTTCAATGCTATTTTCAACGGAGCTGATACTTGGATTAGTATTGGTGTTTTTTTGTTATTTTTATTTAACAAACAAGCATTTCCAAAAGAAGAATAAGACCTTTAAATTATACAAATTCTTGTTTTAATTTAAGATACTTTAATTATATTTATAGCAAAACATCAGGATGCGTCTTCTTAAATATATTGCTATTTTTTTACTAGGTTTTTTAGTTGCCAAATTATGGTACGAAAAACAAGAAGATAAAAAAGTAGAAAAACACGTACACGAAGAAATTCAAGTAGTATTAAATAGTATCCAAAACTTAAGTAAATTAGTTGTTTCGGAAGGGAGTTTTTCTGAAATGTATCATTTTTCTGAAAGTAAAAAATACTTTTACGATTATCTTTCTTTTGAAAAAAAAGCCATATTATCGGTTAATGCAAAAGTTGAAGTTGGTTACGATTTATCAAAATTAGAAATTGAAATTGATAGTATTGGTAAACAAATAATTATTCATAAAATACCAGAAGAATCAGTTGTTATTTCTCCTGATATTAAATATTTTGATTTACAACAAAGTCAATTTAATACCTTTTCAAAATCAGATTTGAATAACCTTAATACTAAAGCTATTGAAAATATTAAATCGACTATTACAGTTTCTCGATTGCAAGTAGAAGCAAAAACACGTTTGTTTGAAGAGCTTTCTAAAATATATCAACTTTCGGCAATTTATAATTGGAAAGTAGTTGATAATACTAAACTTAAAACGAGTATTATATTTGATACTGATTTAATAAAATATTAGGTATAAAGAAGTATTATCTATTATTAAAATAGAGTAAAATTCCTAGCCCTGATTGTAGCAATTGTTTGAGCTCTTTTTTGTTTTTTTCTTAAAAAAAATAAAAAAAGCGAGTGCGGAAAGCGGGAAATTGCTACAAATAATCTTTATTTTTTTAACCTTAATTAGGTAGCTTTTTACTTAGTAATCCGTAAATAAAAGCGCCTAATATTGCACCTAATAAAACAATAATAATTGGAAATACACTATGACCAATTAATACGAAAATAGGAGCAGGGCAAGCTCCTGCTAATGCCCATCCTAAACCAAAAATAGTTCCGCCAATAAGAGTTCTTATAAATCCTTTTTTCTTTTCTTTTATATTGATTTGATTACCGAGATAATCTTTAATTGTACCTTTTTTGAATAAATACATAAAAATCATAGAAATAGCAACTGCCGAACCTATAATTCCGTACATATGAAAGGATTGAAACTTAAACATTTCGTAGATTCTGTACCGTGAAATTGCTTCGGATTTGGTCATTATAATTCCGAAGAAAATACCGATTATTAAAAATTTTATGTTTTTCATATTATCCGAAAATTAAAGGGAAAAAAATCCAAGTCATTAATAATCCTCCTATAAAAAAACCAATTACGGCAATTAAAGAAGGTAGTTGTAAATTGCTTAAACCAGCAATTGCATGTCCTGAGGTACATCCGCCAGCGTATCTAGTACCGAAACCAATTAAAATTCCTGCAATTAATAAAATTGAGAATCCTTTTATAGTAAGCATATTTTCAATGCTGAAAATTTCAGAAGGAACAAAAGAATTTCCTGCATTTTCAAAACCTAAATCTGCTAATTCTTGTACTGTTTTAGGGTTTAATTGTATTGTTTTTGTTGCTGATAAATAATTAATGGCTATGAATCCGCCAATAATTAATCCAACTAAAAAAATAAGTGCCCAATCACGTTCTTTCCAGTCTTTTTTAAAATAATCAGAAATTTTTCCCGCACCAGCAATAGTACAAATGGTTTCTAAATTTCTAGATACTCCAAAGCTTTTTCCGAAGTAAAAGAACAAAAATAGTACAAAAGCAATTAAAGGACCAGAAATATACCATGTCCAAGGTTGTAAAATAATATCCATTATAAGGTTTTTTTAATGTAATCCATTATTGTTTTGGTAGCACCTGTATTTTCAGAAATATATTTTTGGTTGATGCTTCCTAATTTAGTTCTAAACTCTTTTTTGTTTTTTAAAGAAGTGAAAATAGTGGTAAATTCTTCTTCATTCACAACAGTTTTAACTCCGCCTAATTTTAATAAATCAGTAGCTTCTTGAAACTTTTTATACTTATTTGCTCCAAATACTATTGGTACTCCAAACGTTGCAGGTTCTAATATATTGTGAAGCCCTGTTGCTAATCCTCCGCCTACGTACGCAACATCGGCATAGGAGTAAATTTTGGTTAATAAACCGATAGTATCAATAATAAAAACTTGATTTTCTGATAAATTTTGACCTTCTTTTTCAGAATATAAAATTGTTTTTTTGTTGATACTTTCTTCTAATTCTTTTATTTGTTTTTGATTGATATTATGCGGTGCTATTATAAATTTTTCATCGGCTGAAGCATTATTATTAATGTAATTTACTAATAGTTTTTCATCTTCTTTCCAAGTACTTCCTGCAACTAGTGTATAAGTATCATTTTTAAATTCATTGATGAAATCAAGTGAATTATCTTGTTTTAAAATATCGAGAACTCTATCAAATCTGGTATCTCCAGCAATGGTTGTATTTTCAAAACCAATAGTAGAAAGTAGTTTTTTAGATTCTTTATTCTGAAGATAAAAATGATTAAAAGCATTTAGTTTATCACGCATAAAACCGCCATACCACTTAAAAAATGATTGTTTTTTTCTGAAAATCCCTGAAATTAAAATAGTATTAATTCCTTGTTTTTTTACTTCGGATAAAAGATTTGGCCAAAATTCGTATTTGATAATAATGGCTATTTCTGGATGTATTTTATCAATAAATTTTTTAACATTCGATTTTGTATCGAAAGGTAAATAACAAACGACATCGGCTAAATTATAATTCTTTCTGATTTCATATCCCGAAGGAGAAAAAAAGTAACTACTATTTTATGATTCTTATAGCGTTCTTTTAATGCTTCAATAATTGGTCTTCCTTGTTCAAATTCACCTAATGAAGCAGCGTGAAACCAAATAACTTTATCTGTTTTCTGTATGTTATTTAATTTATTGAAAGTTTGTTTTCGTCCATCAACAAAAAGTTTTATTTTTTTATTGAATAAAGCGATAAAGCGAAGTAGTATTGATACTTTAAAAAGTAATAGGTTATAAATAAAATTCATAACGCAAATTTATGAAATAAAAAAAATCAGTGAGTTTAATCACTGATTTTTTTATATTGATATTTTGTTATGATTGCATTTCAAAATCTTCCATAAATTTAGTGGTATAATTACCAGCAATATAATCTGGATGATCCATTAATTGTCTGTGAAAAGGAATTGTAGTTTTAATTCCTTCAATAACATATTCATCTAAAGCACGTTTCATTTTGTTAATTGCTTCTTCACGAGTTTGTGCAGTAACAATTAATTTAGAAATCATTGAATCGTAGTTTGGCGGAATCATATAACCAGCATATACGTGCGTATCAATACGAACTCCATGACCTCCTGGCGTACGGTATGAGGTTATTTTACCTGGTGCAGGTCTAAATCCGTTAAAAGGATCTTCTGCATTAATTCTACATTCAATAGAGTGTAATTTCGGGAAGTAATTTTTACCTGAAATTGGCACACCTGCTGCTACTAAAATTTGCTCACGAATTAAATCGTAATTAACAACTTCTTCAGTAATAGGGTGCTCAACTTGAATACGTGTATTCATCTCCATAAAGAAGAAGTTACGATGTTTATCAACTAAAAACTCAACAGTTCCAGCACCTTCGTACTTAATAAATTCAGCAGCTTTTACAGCAGCATTACCCATTTTATCACGTAATTCATCCGTCATAAACGGAGAAGGAGTTTCTTCAGTTAATTTTTGATGACGACGTTGTACAGAACAATCTCTTTCAGATAAATGACATGCTTTTCCGTAAGAATCTCCAATAATTTGAATTTCGATATGACGAGGCTCTTCAATAAGCTTTTCCATATACATATCATCATTACCAAAGGCAGCTTTCGATTCTTGACGAGCAGAATCCCACGCATCTTTTAAATCTTCCGCTTTCCAAACAGCACGCATTCCTTTTCCACCACCACCTGCTGATGCTTTTAACATTACAGGATATCCAGTTTCTTCGGCTGTTACTATACAATCTTCAAAAGTTTCGATAACACCCTCACTTCCAGGTACACAAGGTACACCAGCAGCTATCATAGTAGATTTAGCGTTTGCTTTATCTCCCATACGGTCAATCATATCAGGTGAAGCACCAATAAATTTTAAATCATGTTCTTCACATAATTTAGAAAATTTAGCATTTTCTGATAAGAAACCATAACCAGGGTGAATTGCATCTGCATTTGTAATTTCGGCAGCAGCAATAATACGATCCATTTTTAAATAAGATTCGCTACTTGCGGCTGGTCCAATACAAACTGCTTCATCAGCAAATTTTACATGTAAACTTTCTGCATCTGCTTTAGAGTAAACAGCAACAGTTTTGATGCCCATTTCTTTACAGGTTCTAATTACACGTAGTGCAATTTCACCTCTATTGGCAATTAATATCTTTTTAAACATACGTTCTAAAAATTTAAAAACTCCAAATAAAAGAAGTCAAAAAACTTAATTTATTTAGAGTTATATGTTAATTAAGATGGATCTACTAAAAATAACGGTTGATCAAATTCTACCGGAGTAGCATCATCTACTAATACTTTAACGACTTTACCTGAAATTTCAGATTCAATTTCATTAAATAATTTCATTGCTTCAATAACACAAACAGTATCACCTACTTTTACTTCCGTACCTACTTCAGCAAAATTTGGTTTATCTGGTGATGGTTTTCTGTAAAAAGTTCCAATAATTGGAGATTTGATTGTAATATATTTAGAATCCTCCTCTGTAGTAGCTGTTTCATTTGATGCTGCTGCTACTGGTACTGCAGGAGCTTGAGTCATCATTTGAGGAGCTACGCCCATAGGTGCAGCCGTTTGAATAAATGTAGTTTCAGGAGTTTCGCTTCCAGTTTTAATGGTGATTTTAATATCTTCCATTTCTAACTTCACTTCACTTGCACCTGATTTTGCTACAAATTTTATAAGACTTTGAATTTCTTTAATATCCATATTCCTAATTTTAGTTGTTTGGTTTTTTATGAATTGTATGCCCATTTTAAATAGATAGCTCCCCATGTGAAGCCTCCACCAAATGCAGCAAAAATTAAATTATTTCCTTTTTTTAGATCTTTTTCATAATCTGCAAGTAATAAAGGTAAAGTAGCTGAAGTGGTATTTCCATATTTATGGATATTTACCATTACTTTTTCAGAATCTAAACCGACTCTATTAGCAGTCGCTTCAATAATACGATTATTTGCTTGGTGTGGTACTAACCAATCTACATCATCTTTTGAAAGATTGTTTCTTGTTAGCATTTTTTCAGAAACATCTGCCATGCTAGAAACTGCGTACTTAAATACAGTTCTACCTTCTTGAGTTATAAAATGCTCACCATTTTTAATTGTTTCTTCTGATGCTGGAGCAATAGAACCTCCTGCATGAATTTTTAAGAAATTTCTACCAACTCCATCACTTCTTAAGTATTCATCTTGTAAACCTAATCCTTCTAAGTTTGGTTCAAATAATGCAGCACCAGCTCCATCACCAAAAATAATACAAGTAGCTCTGTCTGTATAATCAATAACAGATGACATTTTATCAGCACCTATTAATAATACTTTTTTATAACGACCACTTTCTATGTACCTAGAAGCTGTAGACATTCCGAATAAAAAACTAGAACAAGCAGCTTGTAAATCGTAAGAAAAAGCATTTACAGCACCTATTTCAGTAGCTGTATAAGCAGCAGTAGAGGCAACTAACATATCTGGAGTTGCAGTAGCTACAATTACCATATCAATCTCTTTAGGATCGATATTAGATTTTTTTATTAAATCTTGAGCAGCTTTGATAGCCATATAAGAAGTTCCCTTATCTTTATCTTTAAGTATTCTTCTTTCTTTTATCCCTGTTCTGCTAGTGATCCATTCATCATTAGTATCAACCATTGTTTCTAGCTCCTTATTAGTTAAGGCGTATTCAGGAACAAATTTCCCTACTGCGGAAATAGCTGCAGTTATTTTAGTCATAATTGTTTATTTATAGGTAAAATCAGTTTTCAAAAGTAATGAAAAATATATCAGCTTTTAAAAGATAAAACATCAATTAAGTCAATTTATAATATAAAACCCAAAAAAACCCTCTAAAAGAGGGTTTTTTTATTATGTAAAAACTATTTTTTAAGCTTCAACTGCAGCGCTTTCTAATACTACTTGACCTCTGTAGTATAATTTCCCTTCATGCCAGTGAGCTCTGTGGTATAAATGAGCTTCTCCAGTTGTAGGATCAACAGCTATTTGAGGTACAGAAGCTTTATAATGAGTTCTTCTTTTATCTCTTCTAGTTTTCGATATTTTTCTCTTTGGATGTGCCATTATATTTTATTTATCTGTTAGTAAATTCTTTAATTTATCCCATCTAGGGTCTGTTGGTATTTCAACAGTTTTTTCTTCGTTTATTCTTAATTTATTTAATCTATCTAAAGCTTCAGATTTCATCGTGCCATTTAAAACATCTGGATGAACTCTTTTACTTGGAACTGATAAAACAATTAACTCATATATATATTGAGCTACGTTTAATTGATACCTTTCGTGTGGAAGTATCAAAATTTCATCATGTTCGTCATTATATTCAGGTCCGAATTGAACAACTAAATTTAAAGTACCATCTATTTTTAAATCAAATGGTTCGCCAGTAGTGTCACAAGGTACGTTTACAGTCCCTTTTATGGTAAAATAAAGTTCCAGTAAGGTACTTTTTTTTACAAAATCAATACTAGCTTCTAAATTTGCATTGTCAAATTCATCAAACTGAAAAGCTTTAAAGAACGTCTTGCCAATTTGATACGTAAACAAATGACGTCCTTCTTTTAAACCTACAAAAGGTATATCGAATTCTTTTAAGTCTTTCATCTGTAATATCAATTTGAGCTTGCAAAGATATGAAAAATGTTTATATTTTTATATTTTACCGAAAAAAAAAACTATTTTACTTTTAAAACATTTTTTGTTAGTTCAGCATACTCTTTTCGGTTCTTAAATATTTGTAATGAGGTGAATAAAGCTTCTTTGAAAGAAGATGGATTTGCTTTGTTTTTACCTGCAATATCAAAACCTGTTCCATGATCTGGCGAGGTTCTTACTTTGTTTAATCCTGCAGTAAAGTTTACACCGTTTCCAAATGATAACGCTTTAAAAGGTGCTAATCCTTGATCGTGATACATTGCTAAAACACCATCAAATTGATTATATGTTTCAGATCCAAAAAAACCATCGGCAGCATAAGGACCAAAAACTAACTTTCCTGATTCTTTAATTTCTGCTATTGTTGGACGTATAACCGTATTATCTTCGTTACCTATAAGTCCGTTATCACCACAATGAGGATTTAATCCTAAAATAGCTATTTTTGGTTTTGTAATACCAAAATCTTGCTTTAATGAAGTATACATAATTTCCACTTTTTCCTTAATTAATTCAGGAGTAATCCTTTCTGCAACTTTTGAAATAGGAATATGACCTGTAATTAAACCAACTCTTAATTTGTCAGTCATTAAAATCATTAAACTTTTTCCTTCTAAATTTTCTTCTAAATATTCGGTATGCCCTGGAAAGTTAAATTCTTCTGATTGAATATTTTCTTTACTGATTGGCGCAGTAAGTAAAATATCAACATGATTATTTTTTAAAGCATCGGTAGCTGCTTCAAGTGATTTATATGCAAATTTACCTCCAGCATCGGTTATTTTACCTAATTCAATTTTAACTTCATCTCTCCAAGAATTCATTAAATTGATTTTATCATGTGCAATTTTATCAATCGAATTGATAGCATAAATGTTATTGTTCAATTTTAGGTTTTTCTTATGATAAGAAACCAACCTATTAGAAGCAAATAAAACAGGGGTACAAAAATCAAGCGTGCGCTTGTCTTCAAAAGTTTTTAAAATAATTTCAATACCAATTCCGTTTATATCTCCAACTGAAATTCCAACAATAATTTTTCTTGTATTACTATCCATAGTTATTTTAGTACGTAAAGTTGTATTTTTGAAACAAACAAAAGTAACTAAAATTTAGAGAATGTTTACAGGAATCATTGAAACTCTTGGAATCGTAAAAAATATAACCAAGGATAAAGAAAATTTACATATTACTATTTTAAGTGATATTACTAAAGAATTAAAAATTGATCAAAGTGTGGCGCACAATGGTGTTTGTTTAACTGTTGTTGATATAAAAGATGAGGAATATACCGTTACCGCAATTAAAGAAACACTTGATAAAACCACTACTGGAGCTTTAGAAGTAGGAAGTCAGGTAAATCTTGAAAGAGCGATGAAATTAGGCGCTCGTTTAGATGGTCATATTGTGCAAGGACATGTTGACAGAACAGGTGTTTGTAAGGCGATAAAAGAGGAGGGAGGAAGCACTGTTTTTACTTTTTCTTATGATTTTGATGGTGAAAATATTACTATTGAAAAAGGATCGATTACTATAAATGGCGTAAGTTTAACGGTTGTAAATTCAAAGAAAGATGAATTTAGTGTTGCTATAATTCCATATACATTGGCGCATACGAATTTTAAAGACTTTAAAATAGGTAGTAAAATTAATTTAGAATTTGATGTTATTGGTAAATATGTAGCCCGATTAACACAGTTGAAATAAATAAAATCGTTTTGAATAGATAGTTATATCGATATAAAAATCTGATTATGAGTAATTCGTAGTCAGATTTTTTTTATCAAAATTTTTAGTAAAAATCATTATCTAACTACAAAAATTTGAGACAAAATACAATAAACTTGTTTTTAAAATACAACTGTTAGCTACCAGTTTATTTGTTTAATGTTACTATTTTCAAGTAGATTATTTAATTCAGAAACCTAAATAAATTACATTTGAATAATAGTCATTTGAAAAGAGAGTATGGGAAATAGATTAGACAATAAAATTGCTATTGTTACAGGTAGCGCAAGAGGGATAGGAAAAGCGATTACAAAATTATTTATGCAAGAAGGTGCTATTGTTATAGCAACAGATAAAGATGTAGCAGAATTAGAAAAAACAGCAAAAGAATTTTCTTTAATAAAAAACGGTAGAATATTAACCTACGAAGTAGATATTACAAATAAAACTCATATTGAATCGGTAGTTAAAAAAACAATTGAACAGTTTAATCGTATTGATATTTTAATAAACAATGCAGGTAAAAATGTTTTTGAAGATCCAATGAATATTACGAGTGAACAATGGGAACTTTGTTATAACTTAAATTTAAAAGGAAGTTGGAATTGTTCACAAACAGTATTACCTTTTTTTATTAAACAACAATATGGTAATGTAGTAAATATCGCTTCGGTACACGGGCATAAAATTATAAAAGATTGTTTTCCTTATCCAGTATTTAAACACGGACTTATCGGTTTAACAAATTCTTTAGCAATTCAATATGCTTCACAAAATATTCGTTTTAATTCAATTTCTCCAGGGTTAATATTAACGCCTGCGATTGAAGATAGTTTTAATGCATCGTCAAATCCTGAAGCTGAAAAAAAAGCACAAGAAGATATTTTACCTTGTAAAAGAATTGGTACTCCAGAAGAAGTAGCAAATACAGCATTGTTTTTAGCTAGTGATGAAGCTCGTTTTATTAATGCTACTGATATTTTAATAGATGGTGGACGTTCTAAAATTTATCATGATTAATTAAAGCTTCTAAAAAATGATACATAATATTAGTGTGGTTTCTCATTCGCCACAAAATACTTTAGGAGAAACACCTATTTATTGCGATTATCTTCAAAAAGTTATTTGGGTAGATATTTTAGAAAATAGTATTTATACATTAGATATTGCAACATTAAAAATCAATAAAATAAAACTTCCTTTTTTATGTAGTGCGGCATTGCCAACTACTAAAAAAGGAATTTTGCTTTTAGTTACTGAAAATGGAGTTTTATCTTTTGATTTATTAAAAGAAACAGTTATTAAAAAATGGATTGATTTTCCTGAAAAAGATACCCGTCCAAATGAAGCGCAAATTTCTCTAAATGGTGATTTGTTTTTTGGAACAATGGATTATGACGCAAAATCAAATAAAGGTTCTTGGTATCGTTTTTCATCAAAAGACATCAAACTAACATTATTAGAAAGCAACGTTAGTATTCCTAATACATTAGCTTTTTTTGATGATGAGGTTATTTTTGGAGATACCGCTACTAATCAGTTTTTTATAGATAAAGTTAATGCACTTCATTGGAATGATAAAAAAAGCTGTACTCCTGAAATTGAAGCAGGAGGTATGGATGGTTCTTATTTTTCAGGTGATAATTATTTAATAAATGCACGTTGGGGATTATCAAAAACGACTGTTTTTGATGTTCAAAAGAATATGAATATTCATGTTGAATTTGAATTACCAGTAAAGCAACCTACAAGCTGTGTTATTTATCCATCAGAAAATGGAAATAAAATACTTTTTACTTCTGCAAAAGTAGGGTTAGAAAATCCATCTGAAAATGACGGTAAAATTAGTATAGCAGATACTACTTATAAAACAAGAACTATAAACAGATTTAAACTTTAATGAATACATATATAGCGATAGATTGGGGGTCAACAAATTTACGTGGATACTTCATTGAAAATAATACGGTAACAAATACATATTCATCAGAAAAAGGTGTGAAAAATATTACTGATAAATTAGAATATACCACTATTTTATCAACAATTATTAAAACTTTTTCTGCTTCTGAAAATATGCCAATATTACTAAGTGGTATGGTTGGAGGAGCTGCTGGTTGGATTGATACTACTTATGTTAATTGTCCTTTTAGTATTAATAATACATCAAAAAATATTATTAATATAGAGCAGGATGTTATCAATAATCCTATTTATATGTATCCAGGGCTTTGTATTAAAAATAAAGAAGAGGATACCTACGGAGTAATGAGAGGTGAAGAAATTCAGCTAATCGGTGCTTTAAAAAAGGAAGCATACGACCTTCTAATTTTACCAGGAACGCATAGTAAATGGGTTCATGTTGAAAATAATGATTCGACATCAATTATTGATTCATTTTCAACAGTAATGACAGGTGAATTATATGAAGTTTTATTACATAATTCTCTTTTAGGAATGGTTGAGGATAAGAAAATATTCTCTTTAAAAGGATTTCATAAAGGACTTCAAACAGCAAAAGATTCTGATGCGATTATAGCGTCATTATTTTCTACCAGAGCAAAGCTATTGTTAGGTGGTATTGACAAAACAGAAGTTCCTGCATATCTTTCAGGGATGCTTATCGGAAATGAAGTAAAAAGTCAATTAGCTCAAATTACAGCTGATAAAAAAATAGGTGTAGTTGCTAATAAACATCTTAGTGAGTTATATCAACTAGCTTTTCAATCATTTAATTTAAACAACGTTAATTTCTTGGACGTTCAAGAAGTTACTATTCAGGGATATAATACTATAGCGCATGATTTCATTAGATAAAATTGAATTGCCATTAATTGCCATTTTAAGAGGGATTAAACCAACAGAAGTACTTGAACATGCGAAAGCATTATTTGAGGTAGGTTTCCGATTTATTGAAATTCCTACAAATTCGCCTGATTGGGATAAAAGTGTTGATATTTTACAAAAACATTTTGATAATACTGCTTTTATTGGTGCAGGTACTGTTATTACAGAAGCACATCTTGATACCTTAATTTCGTTAGATGCTAAATTAATGGTAAGCCCAAATGTTAACCTTAATATTTTAGCTAAAAGTGTTGCTAATAATATGATTAGTTGCGTAGGCGCATTATCACCTACAGAAATAATTGCAGCAAGCCAAGGAGGTGCTAATGTTGTAAAGGTTTTTCCTGCAGGTACTATGGGACTTAATTATTGTAAAGCAGTAATGGCAATTGCTCCTAAAAATCAACAATATTATTGCGTCGGAGGAATAAATCCAGCAAATTTAAGCGATTATCTAAAGTTAGGATTTCACGGTGCAGGATTAGGTGGTGATTTATACAAACCGAATCAATCAGTTGAAACAACTAAAGATAAAGCAACACAATTTTATAACGCATATATAAATTACAAAAATGAAAATAACAGGAATTAGATTATATAAAGTTGCGCCACGCTGGCAGTTTTTAGCCATTGATACTGATGAAGGTATTACAGGTTGGGGAGAACCAGTTTTAGAAGGTCGTGTTGATACTGTTCAAGCAGCAGTTAAAGAATTGAGCCCTTATTTAATAGGAAAAGACCCAAGTAGAATAAATGATATTTGGAATGTACTTTATAGAGGTGGATTTTACAGAGGTGGAGGTATTTTAATGTCTGCTATTTCAGGAATTGACCAAGCTTTATGGGATATTAAAGGTAAAGTGATGAATCAGCCAGTATATGAATTACTAGGTGGTTTGTGTCGTGATAAAATGAAATTATATAACTGGGTTGGAGGAGATAATCCTTCGGATGAGGTTGCTGACATCAAATTATATAAAGAAAAAGGATTTGACACTTTTAAGTTAAACGGAACAGGGAAATTGAAAATGATTGATTCTAACAGAGCAATTGATCAAGTAATTTCAAGAATAGATACTATTCGTGCTGCTTTTGGAAATACCATCGATTTTGGATTAGATTTTCACGGAAGAGTAAGTACACCAATGGCAAGTGTATTAATTAAAGAGTTAGAACCGTATCGTCCTTTATTTATTGAAGAACCTGTTTTACATGATTATTCTGAAAATTATGCACGTTTAGCGGCTAAAACAAGCATTCCTATTGCAGCAGGTGAAAGAATGTTTAGCAGATATGATTTTAAAAGAATTTTTGAACAAGGTGGATTAGGTATTGTTCAGCCAGATTTATCACATGCAGGAGGTATTACAGAATGTTTAAAAATAGCATCAATGGCAGAAGCTTATGATGTTGCTTTAGCACCTCATTGTCCGTTAGGACCTGTTGCTTTAGCGGCTTGTTTGGCTATTGATTTTGTATCGCCAAATGCTATTATTCAAGAGCAATCAATGGGGATTCATTATAACAAAGGAACTGCTGAACTTATTGATTATGTGAAAAATAAAGAAGATTTTGAATATATTGATGGATACATCAAGCCTTTACCAAAACCAGGTTTAGGTGTTGTTATAGATGAAGAAGCTGTTATTGAAGCTGATAAGAAATTTGATGTTGATTGGAAAAATCCTATTTGGAGACATGAGGATGGTTCTTTTGCTGAGTGGTAAAATTTTTTTTATCATAAAAAATAAAAAAACCGCTAACATTTATCTAAAAGATATTTGTTTGCGGTTTTTAAAATTTTGTCAAGGTGTTTTAATTATATTATAAAAAAAATTACTTCATCATCCAAGAACCTCCAACGCTTATAACATTTGATAAGCTTTGATAATCAGTAACAGTTTTTTCATTAACACCTCCTGTAGGACAAAATTTTACTTTTGGGAAAACATTACAATATGTTTTTAAAGCAGCTGTGCCACCAAATAAATTAGCTGGAAAAAATTTAAAAGTATCCCATCCTAATGCTAAACCTAACATAATTTCACTAGGTGAAGTTACTCCAGGAATAAAAGGAATATCACTTTCTTCTAAGTCGCTTGCCATTTCTTTAGAAATACCAGGGCTTACTATAAAGTCAACCTTTAAATCCTTTACTTTTTGTATTTGATTTTTGTGAATAACAGTTCCTACACCAACTTGTAAAACATCTCTATATTCTTTTTTAACTTTAGCAATAGCTTCAAATGATATTGGTGTTCTTAACGTTATTTCAATACATTTTATTCCTTTACTTAATAATTTTTCAACAGTTTGTGGTATTTCATCTAAACTATTAAAAGTAACAACTGGTATTACAGGATTATTTTTAAGAATTTCTCTAATATTATTTTGAATCATAATTTTCTTTTTTTAGAATAAAAAACTAGCGCCATCTTGACTAGAACCTACTATATTCCTAATATTTCCGAATAATTCTCTT
Organism: Tenacibaculum pacificus; assembly: GCF_027941775.1. Taxonomy (NCBI): domain Bacteria; kingdom Pseudomonadati; phylum Bacteroidota; class Flavobacteriia; order Flavobacteriales; family Flavobacteriaceae; genus Tenacibaculum; species Tenacibaculum pacificus. The sequence goes on from NZ_CP115917.1 coordinate 353,738, forward strand.
CCAGAACCTTGATTGTTTTCAATGGTTTTCTTAGCTGATTTTCTTGCTAATACAACGGTTTCATTTAATACATTAAGTTGTCCTGTAACGGCATTTAAGCTTAGAATATCGCCTGTTTTTATTTTAGAAATAACACCACCATCTAAAGCTTCTGGCGATAAATGTATTGCCGCAGGAACTTTTCCTGAAGCACCCGACATACGACCATCAGTAACTAAGGCAACTTTAAATCCTCTACGTTGTAAAATACTTAACGAAGGTGTTAGTTTGTGTAATTCAGGCATTCCGTTAGATTTAGGTCCTTGAAAGGGAAGTACTGCAATAAAATCTTTATCTAGTTCTCCTTTTTTAAAAGCATCCATTAAAGCTTCTTGTGTTAAAAAAACTACAGCAGGAGCTTCTATAATTAAATATTCATCTTTAACAGCTGAGGTTTTTATAACAGATTCTCCAATATTTCCTTTTAAAACTTTTAGCCCACCATCTTTAGAAAAAGGGGTTTCTACAGTTCTAATTACATTTTCGTTTAATGTTGTTTTAGAACCTTCAACCCAAATGATTTTATCATTTTCTATTTTTGGTTCTTTTGTATATTTAGATAATCCTTTACCTAATATAGTATTTACATCTTCATGTAATAACCCGTTTTTTAATAAAGTATTTACTATAAAACCAACACCTCCAGCAGCATGAAAATGATTTACATCAGCACTACCATTTGGATATACTCTTGCTAAAAGTGGTATAACTCCTGATAAATCAGAAAAATCTTGCCAATTAATTATAATACCAGCAGCTTTTGCCATGGCTATTAAATGAATTGTATGATTTGTAGAACCACCCGTGGCTAACAAACCAATAATACCATTAACTACTGTTTTTTCACTATATATCGAAGCTAGTGTATTATCAAAATCTTTTTCTTTACAGTTTTTACTGATGATTTTTACAGCCTCTTCATCAAGTAATTTTCTAAGTTGTGTATCAGGGTTTACAAAACTAGCCCCAGGTAATTGTAGTCCCATAATTTCCATGAGCATTTGATTACTGTTGGCTGTTCCGAAAAAAGTACAAGTTCCTGGAGAGTGATAAGAATCAGATTCTCCTTTTAATAATTCATCTCTATCGATTTTTCCTTCCGCAAAATTTTGACGAATTTGAGCCTTTTCATCATTACTAATTCCTGTTTCCATAGGACCACTAGGCATAAATATTGCAGGTAAATGTCCGAATTTGAGTGAACCAATTATTAATCCAGGGACTATTTTATCACAAATACCAAGATTAATAACGCCATCAAACATATTGTGAGAAAGTGCTATTGCAGTAGATAATGCAATAATATCTCTACTAAATAAAGACAATTCCATACCGTCTTGTCCTTGAGTTACCCCATCACACATTGCAGGAACTGCTCCAGCAACTTGTGCTGTTGCTGTATGCTTTTCAGCATATTCTCTAATCATTTGAGGATAATTCTCATAGGGTTTGTGAGCAGATAACATATCGTTATATGCCGTAACAATTCCTAAATTAGGGGTTATATATTCAGATAATTCATTTTTAACACGTGTGCTACAAGCAGCAAAACCATGTGCTAAATTCCCGCAACTTAAAGTGTTTCTTGAAACTTCTTTAGAAAAAGCCTTTTGCATTTGTGTTAAATACAGTTGACGAGAATTTTTACTTCTTTCAATTATTCTATTGGTAACTTCTGAAATTATCTTATTCATTGTTCTTGAAATTAAATACTATAATACCACTCTATATCTTTTTTGTTATCAACAAAACTAAATATCGGAAGTGTTCGTTTATCGTTATTATTTAATACCTCATATTTCTCTTTACCTGTTGTCATCAAGAGTACTTTATTTGCATTTAATAACATTTGTTTGCTACATGTTATTCTTTGTACAGGTGCTTTAGGTGCTTTGGTATTTATAATAGCTACTTTATTTTGTTGTAAATTTTCTTCTGATGCAGGGTCAGAAGGGAATAAAGAAGCAGTATGTCCATCTCCTCCCATACCTAATAGCACAACAGTAATATCTTTAAAAACTTCGTTATACTTTTGATTAATTAAAGTAATATTATCTTTTTCATCATTGATGTTTGCTATCATTCCATAAAAATTAGCTACGGATGCTTTAGCAATTAAAAGATGTTCTTTTATCATTTTTTCATTACTATCATTTGAATCTGTAGTAACAAATCGTTCATCAACTAAACCAATATGTACTTTTTCCCAAGGGATGTCTAATTGTGCTAATTGAGTGTACATTTTTTTAGGAGTACCACCTCCTGAAACAAGTAAATAAGCTACATTATTTAGGGTAATAGCTTTTTTTAAGGAATTTGCTATTGTAGTAGCTAATTCCTTTTCAAGTTCTTCTGTTTTATCAAAATAAAATTTTTTCATAATTTTAACTATGTATCTCCCAAGTATCTCCATTAGACATTACTGAATCTCTAGGTCCTGTTGTTCCTGCTTCGTAAAGGTCTATTGGTTGTTTAATTTTTTTCCAATTATCAGTAATTGATTCAATCCAAGTCCAAGCTGCTCTTAATTCATCTTCTCGCATAAATAAGGTTTGATTTCCTCTTAAAACATCTATCAAAAGTCGTTCATAAGCTTCAGGTAGTCTTTCATTAAAAGAGTCTAAATAATCTAATTTTAATGAAATAGGTTTATATCGATATCCACCAGGACCAGGAATTTTTGTCATCTGAACAATAGATATTCTTTCTTCTGGTTGCAAACGAATAATAAGTTTATTATTAGGAACAGTAGTTTCAGGATTAAAAATATTATGTTTAACAGATTTAAAGTTAATTACTATTTCAGAATATCGTTGTTCTAATCTTTTTCCTGTTCTTAAATAAAAAGGAACTCCTTTCCATCGCCAATTATCTACATAGGCTTTTAAAGCGACAAAAGTTTCTGTATTAGAAGCATACTTATTAATATCTTCTAAATAGGAACTAACCTTTGTTTTATTTATTTTTCCTCTAGTATATTGCCCTCTAACAGTATCTGTTTTTACAGATTCAGCATTTAACATGCGTAATGATTGTAATACTTTTAGTTTTTCGTTACGCATTTGGTCGGCTTCTACAGAAATAGGTGGCTCCATGGCAACCAAACATAATAGTTGTAATAAATGATTTTGAACCATATCTAAAAGAGCCCCACTTTTATCATAATAACCACCTCTAGTACCAACACCTAAGTTTTCAGCAACAGTAATTTGAACATTATCAATATGTTCACTATCCCAAGAACGTTCAAATAAATGATTAGAAAACCTTAATACCATAAGGTTTTGTACTGTTTCTTTTCCTAAATAATGATCAATTCTATAAATTTGTTTTTCTGAAAAAGTTTTGGTTATTTGGGTGTTTATTTCTTCAAAAGAAGCTAAACTATTACCTAAAGGTTTTTCTAAAACAACTTTACTTGTAGTGTTTACTATAGATGATTCTCTTAACGTATCGCAAATTTCAACAAATACAGATGAAGGAGTCGAAAAATAAAAAACATCTTGATAATTGCTATGCTCTTGTAAAATATTTTTTAAAGGTTGATACGTCTTTATACTATGATTTTTTATAAGAATAACAGTGATTTTAGAAATAAAATCAGCTACAACTTCCGAATTAAAATCAATTTTTTTATCAGCGACAGTAATTTGTTCTTTAATTTTTTCGAGAAGAGGTTCAATAGGCATTTCATCTCTAATAATCACAACAATATTAAAGTCTCCTCCAATTTGTTGCTCAGCAAATCGACAAAATAATGCTGGATAAATTTTGCGCATAGCTAAATCTCCATCACCACCAAAAATTACAAAATTAAACGCTTCTAACATTTTATCTTTTTTACTCATTACTTATTGTTAAATAAAATAAATATAAATAGATAATACTAAAACACATATAATAATACCTAAAGAGTTGGTAAATTTCCAAGGACTAATAGAAACTTCTTTTGTATATACTTGTACATATGCTTCTTTACGAGGTTTTAACTTACCAATTAACAGCATTATTAGTACGTTTAAAACAAAAAGAATAGCCATTACATGTAAAAAATGAGGATAATTATCAGCACCTATTACATATGGCTTAATTATAAATTGACTTATAATGTATAAAATAGACCCTGATATAATTCCAATTTTTGCAGCAATAGCAGGTACATATTTTGTTAAAAAACCAACTACAATAATTGTTAAAATAGGAATACTATAAATACCATTAGCTTCTTGTAAATAACCAAATAATCCATCTGAAGCATAAATTAATAAAGGAGCAATACACATAGCTATTAAAGCAAGTCCAATACCAAAGGTTTTTCCTGCTTTTATAACGTTAGTTTCATTAGTTCCTTTTTTGAAATATGACTGATAAATATCAATACTAAATAAGGTAACAGAACTGTTTAAAGCAGAGTTAAAAGAACTTAAAATAGCCCCAAATAATACTGCAGCAAAAAAACCAAGCCATACTTTAGGAAGTACTTTAGAAACTAACATAGGGTAAGCTTCATCAGGGTTTACTATTTGGTCACCAAACATATGATAAGCTATAATACCAGGTAATACTACAATTAACGGCCCTAATATTTTAATAAAAGAAGCTAAAAGTAATCCTTTTTGACCTTCTTTTAAGTTTTTAGCTCCTAATGCACGTTGAATAATAGCTTGATTTGTTCCCCAGTAAAAAAGTTGTACTAACATCATACCTGTAAAAATTGTTTCAATTGGAATAGATGATTTTGATCCTCCAATAGATTTGAATTTTTCAGGATGTTCTGTCATTAAAACAGCAATTCCATCAAATACATTTCCATCACCTACTGCCATTAAACCAAAAATAGGAATTAACATTCCACCTATAAGTAAACCAACTGCATTTATTGTATCTGAAATTGCAACAGCTTTTAAGCCACCAAAAATGGCATAAATACCACCTATTATTCCTATAAGCCATACGGTTATCCATAAGGCTACGCTTTTAGATACTCCAAGTAATTCAGGAACTTCAAACATACTATTAATAGCTAATGCTCCAGAATATAGTACGATAGGTAATAAAACAATAGCATAACCACTTAAAAATAAAATAGAAGTGATTGCTTTTGTTGTTTTATCATATCGTTTTTCTAAAAACTGTGGGATTGTTGTAATTCCTCCTTTTAAATATTTAGGTAATAAAAAAACTGCTGTAAGTACCATTGCTATGGCAGCAAGTGTTTCCCAAGCCATTACTAAAATTCCATCTTTAAAAGCAGCACCATTTAATCCTATTATTTGTTCTGTAGAAAGATTTGTTAATAACAATGATCCAGCTATTACAACACCTGTTAAACTTCTTCCTCCAAGAAAATAATCATCTGATGTTTTTTCATTTGTTTTCCTGGATTTATAGTAGGATATAACCGCTACTAAAATGGTAAATGCTAAAAATGTAATTATCTGCATATGATTTAAGTTAAAATATATTGTTAAGTTAGTTGATTATTATTTGGTTATTTTAAATATAAATTAGGTGTAAGTTATTAAATAGAGTTTCTTAAAATTAAGCTATTTGGATTTTCAATTCTTACATTTTCTTGCTTTGTAACCATTTGTGCTAAACGTTTTCCCATAGCGTTAAAATCAGTTGATATTGTTGTTATTCCTCCTTGAACAACCTCTTTTAATAAAGTGTCGTTGTATGAAATAATTCCAATATCTTTTGCTAATTCAAAGTTTAATGTTTTTATCATTTTAATGATACGAATTAAATTTCTGTCATCAGGAATTAAATAAAGGTCTCCTTTTGATAAAATTCTATTCTCGAAACTAGCTACAACTTCATTATTAAAATGATGTTTTTTACAAAATTTATTAAAGCCTTTTAACATTCCGATTGGTTGATTGTCATCTACAAAGAGTAATATTAATTTTTTGTATGGTTTTAAATATTTTAATCCTGTTTCAAGAGATTGGAAAATATCTTTTTCGAAATTTTGATAAATAGCGGAGTATTTAAAATGCTCTTTTCCTATTTGATCTAAGATATATACGCTGTCTTTAGGTAAAACATCTAAAATTAAATGCGTGTTTTTTAAGTTAGCAGGCATAACAATATAGGTGTTATAAATTCCAATATTATCATGTATTAATTTACTAAAAACATCTTGATTAAAGTGATGGAAAAAAATATCTACTTTATCGCCTTCGTCTAAATTTGATAAAAAAGAATTATATAAATCTTCTTTAAAGGCATTTAATTCATCAAATAATAGGAATATTTTTTTAGAAGTACTTATATTCTTGCTTTTTACATAATAGCCTTTTCCAGGAACTGATTGTATAATCCCTCTGGATTTAAGTAAGCCATATGCTTGCAGTACGGTATCTCTAGAAATATAAAACTGTAGTTTAACTCTATTAATTGAAGGTAATTTATCTCCTTGTTTGTAGTGGCCGTTAAGAATACCATCTTCGATAGATTTAACTATCTGCTTATATTTAGGCATTCCATTATTTTCTTCAAGAATCATGAAACTCATAAACGCTAAGATATATCATTAAATTATAGTAAACCAACTGGTACGTACTAGTATGTTTTGTTTTTTCTTGAGAAAATAATCTTAAATATTTTTAATTTAAAAGCATAAAAAAACCTCAAAATCAGTTAAGATTATGAGGTTTAAACGTGGTCCCACCAGGACTCGAACCTGGGACCACCTGATTATGAGTCAGGTGCTCTAACCAACTGAGCTATAAGACCGTTTTTGATTAGGACTGCAAATATACAAGTTTTTTTTAATTAGAAAAGTTTTTTTAAACTTTTCTGCTCATTAAATTTTCACCAAACAAACGAAGCCCATTTTTTTGAGCATCACTAATATTTAGGTGTATTAAACTTTTAAAAGACTTATTTGTGTAATATTCAATAAGTTCGTGTGTATATTTAGGTATATTATTCTTCGAAAAAATATCAGAAACCGTCTTTATTTTTTCTGAAATATTTTCTTGTTTTTTATTGTAAAGAGTATTTAATTTTTCTTTATCAGTATCATTTGCTACTTCAAAAGTTTTTAAATAGAGGTAGGTTTTTTTATTTTCGATAATATCTCCACCAACTTGTTTACCAAAAGTTTCAGGATTTCCATAAGTATCTAAATAATCATCTTGTAATTGAAATGCGATACCTAAATTTAATCCGTAGTTATATAAATGTTGTGCTTGTTCATCACTAGCATCAGCAACAATAGCGCCCATTTTTAGTGCTGCAGCTACTAAAACAGATGTTTTTAAGGTAATCATTTTAATATATTCAGCAATAGTAACATCATTTCTGGTTTCAAAATCGACATCTAATTGTTGTCCGTCGCAAACTTCAAGCGCTGTTTTGCTAAATAATTTGGCTAGTTTTTGAAAAACAATCGGCTCGTAGTTTTCAAAATATTGATACGCTAAAATTAACATTGCATCTCCAGAAAGTATTCCTCTGTTAATATCCCATTTTTCAGCTGAACGGTTTTATGTCCTCTTCTTAAAGGAGCATCGTCCATAATATCATCGTGTACTAGCGTGAAATTATGAAATACTTCAACAGCTAACGCCGCTGGCATTGCTTTTTTATAATCACCAGAAAAAATATCAGCAGCAATAAGTGTAAGTATTGGGCGAATTCTTTTTCCTCCTATTTGAAGAATGTAATCTATTGGTTCATAAAGGTTTTTAGGTTCTTTTATTGTTTTTTTAGAAGCTAAGTAAGATAAAAAGTCTGATTGATATTTTAGTATGTCCAAATCTTGAATTTTTTGTAAAAATAAGATAAAGAAAAATTCTAATTGTTAGGGAATGTTAAAAAATCATTAAAACTTAGGAAACTTTTATTGTTTTTAAAGTTTCCTTGTGTACATTTGCAAACGATTATGAGAGATAAAATATTAAATAAAGCAGGAGAGATGTTTTTAAACTTCGGGTTTAAAAGCGTTACCATGGATGATATTTCAGGAGAACTTGGAATATCGAAAAAAACATTGTATAAGTATTTTTCAAAGAAAACTGAATTGGTTGATGCGAGTACAGAAGCCGTTCATAATACTATAAATGAAGCAATTACAAATATAAAGTTACAGGAGTATAATGCTATTGAAGAGGAATTTGCAGTAAAAGCAATTTTTAAAGAAATGTTTAAAAATGCAAAAACTTCACCAATGTTTCAGTTAAAAAAATATTATCCAGAAACATATACGAAGTTAATGAATCGTGAAATATGTATGTTTAGAGATTGTAATATTGATAACTTAACAAAAGGTATTAAAGAGGGTTTTTATCGTGAAAATTTAAAAATAGACTTAGTTGTAAATTTTTATTTTACATTGATTTTTGGTGTTTTTGAAACAGAAATGTATGGTAGTGAAATGCAAGAATTAATGAAAGTAGAATATGAAATTTTAGAATATCATATAAGAGCTATTGCAACTGAAAAAGGATTAGAAGAATTATATAAACAATTAGAAATTATAAATTCATAAATTACATAAACCAATGAGAAAATACATATACAGTGTATTTATATTCTTTTGTACGAGCTTCTTATTTGCTCAGGAAGAACTTAATTTATCAATGCAACAAGCCATTGATTATGCTATAAAAAACAGTTACAATAATAAAATAGCTGAAAATGATATTAAAGCAGCCATTAAAAGAAAGTGGGAAACCACTACCATTGGATTACCTCAAATTGATGCTAAAGTTGATTATATCAATAATTTAAAACAACAGTTTCCTGGTATAGATTTTAATCAAGATGGTATAGTAGATTTTGGAGCGAAACAATCTGTAACAGGTACAGCAACATTAAGGCAATTGCTTTTTGATGGTTCTTATTTAGTGGGTTTACAGGCAGCAAAAACGTACTTAAAAATTTCAGAACAAGCTAAAGAGAAAACAGGATTAGCAACAAGAGAAGCAATAATAAATGCATATGGTAATATTCTTGTTTCTGAAAAATTAATTGAAATTCTTCAAAAAAATAGCAATATTTTAGAAAAAAACTTCAAAGATGCTAAGAAAATTAATGAAAACGGATTAAATGAAGAGGAAGACGTTGAACAGTTAGAAATTACATTAGGTAATATTCAAAATAGTTTGAGAAATGCAATTAGATTAAAAGAAATTGCTTATCAAATGTTAAACCTTTCTTTAGGAAATCCGATAAATACAAAATTGATTTTAACAGATAATTTAGATAGTTTGATTATGCCAAGTACTGCTTTAGCATTATTATCGAAAACATTTAATTTAGATACACATATCGATTTTAAAATTGCTGAAAATGATAGAGAAAGCAAGCGTTTATTAATGCGTTTAGAGCAAAGTAAAGGATTGCCTAGTTTGAGTGCTTTTATGAATTATTCTTATATCGCCAATTCAGACGATTTTAGTTTTTTTGATTCTTCACAAAAATGGATACCAACATCTGTATTTGGAGTTAGTTTAAATATTCCAATATTTAGTAGTTTAGGAAGAAGTGCTAAAACTGCTCAAGCCAGAATTGAATTAGAATCTGCGGATATTCGTTTGGAAGAAGTTAAACAAAAGTTGAACTTACAAACAGCATCGGCAAAAAGTGAATATCAGTTAAGTATTGAAAATTATGAATACGCTATGAAAAACATGAAGTTAGCAGAGCGTATTGAAAAAAAGCAACAAATTAAATTTTTTGAAGGAATTTCATCAAGCTTTGATTTATCGCAAGCACAAAACCAATTGTACACTCAGCAAAACAATTATGTACAGTCAATGTTAGCTGTTATTACTAAAAAAGCAGCATTAGAAAACGCATTAAATATACCTTTAAAATAAATCTATAATGAGAAAAATATATACACTATTAGTAATAACGCTATTTTTAGCTTCCTGCGGAGGTAACAAAAAAAAATCTGTAGACAAAGTTATAGCTTCTAATGATTTAGTGAAAATACGAACTAAAAAAACGGAAATAAATACAGAAATACAGGCATTATCAGAAAGTGTTAAGGCGTTAAATGCTAAAATTGCAACTTTAGATACGACTAAAAAAGTTCCGTTAATAACTGTTGTATCAGCAAATAAAACAGTGTTTAATCATTATTTAGAATTACAAGGAGATGTAAAAACAAAACAAAATGTTTTAATTTATCCTGAAATGGCTGGACAGTTGGTTCAAATTTATGTGAAAGAAGGTCAGTTTGTAAATAAAGGACAATCATTAGCTAGAATAGATGACGGAGGTTTATCTAATCAGTTGGCACAAATAGAAGTTCAAACAGCACTTGCTGAAACTACTTATAATCGTCAGAAAAGATTATGGGAACAAAAAATTGGTTCTGAAATACAATTTTTACAAGCTAAAACTACTTATGAAGCTCAAAAAAATGCAGTTTCTCAATTAAGAAAACAAGTTGCAAAATCAGTAATAAAAGCTCCTTTTTCTGGAGTTATAGATGATGTAATTAAAGAACAAGGCGTAGTTGTTGCTCCTGGTGCTGGAGCAGAAGTTTTTAGAATAGTAAATCTTTCTAAAATGTATATTGAAACGGCAGTTCCTGAAAGTTATATTGTAGCTATCAAAAAAGGTAAAAATGTTGAGGTAGAATTTCCTGTATTAGGTAAAAAAATGAACTCAACAGTACGTCAGGTTGGTAATTTTATCAATCCAGCAAATCGTACTTTTAATGTTGAATTAGCAGTTGATAATAAAGACAAAAGTATAAAACCAAATTTAACAGCAAAGTTAAAAATTAACGATTATACTAATAATGAAGCATTATTAATTCCACAAAGTATTATTTCTGAAAACGCAAAAGGAGAACAATATGTTTATCTAGTTGTTGATTTGAAAGATAAAATGGGTACGGCAAAACAAGTAATTATTACTACTGGAAAAACTCAAGGAGATGTTGTTGAGGTTTTAAATGGTGTTAAAGATGGCGATAAAATTGTTGTTGAAGGTGCTCGTAGTGTTCAAAATGGTCAGCAAGTACAAGTTTTAAACTAATTCACCAATAAAATTATAAATATGTCTAAAAAAAACAAACAGGTGGATAAGGAATTTGGCTTATCATCTTGGGCTATAAACAATAAAACAACAATGTATGTTTTAATAGCGCTGATACTTTTCTTAGGTACTTCGGCTTACTTCGGTATGGCGAGAGAAAATTTTCCAGAAATAAAAGAAACTAAAATATATATAAGTTCTATTTATCCTGGAAATACTGCGGAAGATATAGAAAAACTGATTACCGATCCTATTGAAGATAAATTAAAATCAGTTAGTAATGTTGTAGATATTACATCAACATCTCAAGAAAATTACTCTATTGTTGTTGTTGAGTTTGATGAAAAAATAACTGTAGATGCCGCTAAGCAAAAGGTAAAAGATGAGATAGATACGGAAACTTCAGGTGAAGATTGGCCAACTTTTAATGGTGCTAAAGTTGAACCAAATGTTTTCGATTTAAGTATATCAGAAGAAGTTCCGATTTTAAATATTAATATTTCTGGAGATTATCCCGTAGGGAAGCTTAAAAAATTTGGAGAATACCTTGAAGATGAAATAGAAAGATTAACCGAAATTAAGCAAGTAGATATTAGAGGTGCTCAAGAAAAAGAAGTAGAGGTTGCTGTAGATGTTTACAAAATGATGGCTGCTAAGGTAAGTTTTGACGATATTAAAAATAGTATTGGAAAAGAGAACTTAACCATGTCAGCAGGAAATTTAATTTCTAGTGGGCAAAGACGTACTATCAGAATTATTGGAGAGATTCAAAATCCGAATGAGTTAGAAAATTTTGTTGTAAAAGCAGAAAAAGGAAATGCAATTTATTTAAGAGATATAGCAACTGTAAGTTTTAAAGATGAAGATAAAACGACCTACGCCAGGGAATTTGGAAAAGAGGTGGTTATGTTAGATGTTAAAAAACGTTCAGGTGAAAACATGGTTGCTGCTGCAGAGCAAATACGAGAAATTGTAGAACATGCTAAATTAAACGTATTTCCTACGGATTTAAAAGTAACAATTGCTAATGATCAATCTTCAAAAACAGTTGGTCAAGTAGATGATTTAGTAAATAATATCATTTTTGGAATTATATTAGTTGTTACTGTTTTGATGTTCTTTTTAGGATTTAAAAATGCTTTATTTGTTGGATTTGCCATTCCGATGTCTATGTTTATGTCATTAATGATATTAGATTTATTCGGATATACTTTAAATACCATGATTCTTTTTGGATTAATTATGGGGCTCGGTATGCTGGTAGATAACGGAATTGTAGTTGTTGAAAACGTTTACAGATTAATGACTGAAGAAGGTATGAGTCGTGTTGAAGCAGCCAAAAAAGGAATTGGTGAAATTGCTTTACCTATTATTATATCAACATTAACTACTGTTGCAGCCTTTGTACCGCTTGGTTTATGGCCTGGTGTAATGGGACAGTTTATGAAATATTTTCCTATTACGCTTTCTGTTGTATTGGGATCATCATTATTTGTGGCAATATTTTTTAATTCGGTATTAGTATCACAATTTATGACTACTGAAGATAAAGATATGCCCTTAAAGCAGATTCTTAAAATATCAGGAATTATTGGAGTTATTGGTTTATTAATTTTATTTTTTGGAGGAGCTTATAGAGGTTTAGGTACTTTAATGTTACTAACCGTGATTATGCTTTGGGTTTATCGTTTGTTTTTACGTAGTTGGGCAAACGGATTTCAAAATAAAATATTACCACTTTGGGAGCGTGTTTATGAAAAGATTCTTCGATTTTCGTTAAGTGGAAAAAAACCGATATTTATTACTGTTGCTACCGTTATTTTATTATTTATTGCAGGTTATAGTTTTAGATTATCTATTGAAAGTAAGCGTACTAAAATAGAGTTTTTTCCTGATACAAAAGCAAATCAAATTACGGCTTATATCGAATATCCTGAAGGTACAGATATTAAAAAAACCAATGAAATTACTAAGGCTATAGAACAGCGAATGTTTAAGGTAATTAATGATAGTGGTTATATAAAAGATGGTCAAAACTTTTTAACAGAAAGTGCTGTTTCACAAGTTGGTGAAGGTGCAGGGAATCCGCAAACAGACGGAGGTTCGGCAGCCGAAATGCCACATCGTGGAAAAATAACAGCAACTATGCGTGAATTTAAATTCAGGCAAGGTGAGGATAGTAATGAATTATTGAAAAAAATTCAAGAAGATTTAAAAGATGTGTATCCAGGAGTTTCTATTTCTGTAGAAAAAGATGCAGCAGGTCCACCAGCAGGATATCCTATTAATGTAGAATTAGAAGGTGAAGATTATGCTGAACTTATTGTTACTGCTGAAAAAATGCGTGATTTTCTTAATACTAAAAATATTCAAGGTATAGATCAATTAAAAATTGATGTTAACAAATCTAAACCAGGAATAGAAGTAGTAGTAGATAGAAAAAAAGCAGGAGAATTAGGCGTTAGTTCTTCTCAAGTAGGGCAACAATTACGTAATTCTATTTTTGGAGCAAAGGCGGGTATTTATAAAAAAGATGGAGAAGATTACGATATTTATGTTCGTTTTAATAAAGAAAACAGATATAATACGAGTGCTCTTTTTAATCAGAAAATTATTTTTAGAGACATGACTTCTGGTCAAGTTAAAGAAGTTCCTATCTCTGCGGTTACCAAACAAAAAACATCTTCTGGTTTTAGTGCCATAAAACATAAAGATGTTAAACGAGTAGTAACGTTGTACTCTGCATTAGCACCAGGATTTACAGATGCTGGAGCTATTGTTTCAGCAATTCAAAATGAAATGCAAAGTTTCAAGGATAAACCAGCTAGCGTAAAAATTGATTATACAGGTCAAATAGAAGAGCAAAAGAAACAAATGTTGTTTTTAATGGGTGCTTTTTTTACAGGTTTAGGGTTAATCTTTTTCATATTGATTTTTCAATTTAATTCAATATCAAAACCAGGTATTATAATGCTTGCTATCTTTTTAAGTTTAATCGGTGTTTTTGGAGGTATTGTAGCAACAGGAAGTTCTTTTGTTATTATGATGACAATGATGGGAATTATTTCTTTAGCAGGAATTGTTGTAAATAATGGAGTTGTATTACTTGATTATACACAATTATTAATAGATAGAAAAAAACTTGAACATAATTTAGGTGATAACGAATATATTGAAGAAAATGAGCTTTTTGAAGCAATTGTAAAAGGTGGAAAAGCACGTTTACGTCCTGTATTATTAACTGCAATTACTACTATTTTAGGATTAATTCCGTTAGCAACAGGATTCAATATTAACTTTTTTACTTTGTTTAGTGAATTTAATCCGAATATATATGTTGGTGGAGATAATGTTATTTTTTGGGGTCCATTAGCTTGGACAGTAATTTATGGACTTTTTATCGCTACTTTTTTAACATTGATTGTAGTACCAATTTTATTCTATTTAGTAACAAAGTTTAAAATGTGGTTAAAAAGAAATGTATAATATTTTATTTTTGATTTTATCTTAGATAAAAAAGAGTTGGAAATGTAAAAATTTTCAACTCTTTTTTTATTTTAGAAGTTTTTTAGAAGATGTTTTAGATATTATGAATAAAGAGATAAATAAAGGTGTTTTTACTGTAGATGAAATAAAACGAAAGATGGAACATTATTGTGTCTATCAAGATCGTTGTCATAAAGAAGTAGAAAGTAAATTAAGTTCGTTTAATGTTATTCCCCAAGCTAGAGAAATAATTCTGTTAAGTTTAATGGAAGATAATTTTTTAAACGAAGAGCGTTTTTCTAAAAGTTTTGCAAGAGGAAAATTTCGTATTAAAAAATGGGGAAAAAACAGAATTGTAAGAGAATTAAAATTCAGAAATATATCGGCATATAATATAAAAACAGCGTTAAAAGAAATCAACGAAGAAGATTATATTACTACATTATATAGTTTAGTTGCCAAAAAAAATGAGTTAGTAACAGAAACAAACATCTTTAAAAGAAAAAAGAAAATAGTCGATTATTTATTATACAGAGGTTTTGAAAGTCATTTAATTTATGAAGCATTAAGTGTTATTTAAAATTAAATAAACTGTCTAGGTTTATCTCTTTGTCAAATTGTTTTTTAGCGTAAATAGTGTTTATTTTAGTATTCATACTTCCAAATAATACGAAAACTTTTGATAACTGAGAATTCACTTCTTTAGGTGTAATAGCAGGAATGTTTTCCATATCGTTTAATCGTAATATTTCGTTTTGAAAAACATTCATACGTGCTTTAAACGCAGGTGTTTTAAGTGTCGTAATATTTAAACTATCTTTTAAATGCTTGGTTAGTTGTTTTAATTCTAACGCATTATTTAAAGCCTCTGCAGGTGTTATTTTTTTTAATTGCTGTAAAAAATTTTCTAGGATAAAATATTCTTTCCATTTTTCAATTTCTTTTGTCGAAGTTTTATCAAGTTCTGTATATTTAGGATGCTTAACAGCTGTATCCATTCCTGTTTTTTGAATAGGTGTATTTGTTTTGTTTTCTTCTTTTTTACAAGAAAAAATAAAAAATACTAAAGAAAGTAAAAGAAATAAATAATGTTTCATTTATGAGAAATTAAAGCTGTAAAAATACCTATTTTATTCGATTTAATAGCAATGATAAAAATAGATTAAATCGAATTTATATGTTTTAAAGTATCAAAATTAAAATTGATTGTAAGTTTTTAAGTTAAAGTTCGTCTACCATATTTTTAGATACATATTGTAACTTATGTTGTATTTAAATAAGAAAAAATACATTTGTATAAATAAAGAGTCATTAAGATGAAAAAAATTATAGAAAATAGTTTAGAAAAATCAATTTCATATCCAGCATATAGAACGCTTGTAAAAAATTTGTTAGATGAAGGGAAATCAACAGGACCTAATCAATCAGAAGATTTATTAAATTATAGTTTGTTAAATGATAAACGCATGAAGCGTTTAGATAAAACAATAAAAGTTTCAGAAGAAACAGTTGCAAAACTAAAAGAAGTAAAAGAGCCTCAAACTTGGTTGGTATTAACTGAAGGTTGGTGTGGTGATGCTGCTCAGAATTTACCTGTTATTAATAAAATAGCCGAAGAAAATGATAATATTCAATTAAAAGTAGTTTTAAGAGATGAAAATTTACCATTAATGGATGCTTTTTTAACAAATGGTGGACGTTCTATTCCTAAATTAATTGCTTTAGATAAAAATAATGAAGTAATTAATACTTGGGGTCCAAGACCTGCTACTGCTACTAAAATGGTTGTTGATTATAAAGCAACACACGGAAGTTTAGATGCTGATTTTAAAAAAGATTTACAAATTTGGTATAATAAAAATAAGGGAATCAATGTTCAAGAAAATATTGTTGCCTTGTTAAAATAAAAACAACTTTTTAATATAAAATAAATCTCCTTTTTGTTTATCAGAAAGGAGGTTTTGTTTTCTGTATCTTTGCAACTCAGAAAGAATAATTATGTTAGTAGATTTTAATACATTATCAGAAGAATCAAAAGTTTGGATTTATCCATGTAATAGAAAGTTTTATCCAAAGGAAATTGACGGATTAAACGAACAATTAAAAACATTTGTTGAAGGATGGAAGTTAGATGATGAAAATTTTCAAGCATCTTTTGAAGTACGATACAATCGTTTTATTATTTTTTCAGCATCAGAAGATGCAGTTTTGTTAAATGTCGATATTGATGCACAAGTTGGTTTTATTTTACAATTACAAACTCAATATGAAGTTGAATTGTTAGATAGAATGAATGTGTGTTTTAAGCAAGGTGAATACACACAATACAAAGAATTGAAAGACTTTAAACAGTTAATTAAAAATAAAGCAGTAACAGAAAAAACTATTGTTTTTGATAATTTAATTGAAACAAAACAAGAGTTAGATAATTATTGGGAAGTGCCAATTTCTGAAAGCTGGTATAGCAGATTTTTAAAGAAAAGTAAAACCAAGTCCTAAAGAAATACTGTCTAGATTTCCGTTTTTAAAGTTTGTTATTTTTTTTCGATGAAAATCTAAACGAATAACGGTAAGCCATCTACTTGAGTTGCTAATTTGTACGCCCAAACCAAACGCGTAGTATTTACCATCTTCAAATTTACTTGAAGGTCGCCATATATTACCATAACTAGCTTCAGTAAAAAAGCTATCATCATCATCTTGATCAATGTTATAACGTAAAGTTCCATAGATAGGAATTGCATTTAAACTGAACTTAGGATGATGGTCATATCCTAAATTAACAATAGTTGCCCAGCGTTCGGCAAATTTATACCCAAAGCCAGTACGTACAAAAATAGCTGAAAATTTTAAAGCATTTTCACCATCATCAGGATTAAATAATACGTAGTTTTCATTAAGTGAAAACGTGAAATTTAAGGAACTTGTAAAAAAAACTTTCTTTTCTTGGGCTTTTAATGACTGATTTACCGTAAAAATTATTGCAAAAATAAATAGTATTTTTTTCATAGCGCTAAAAAATTATTTAACGCTATGTAACAAAAATTATTCCAATTTTAATGTTTTTATAAATTCGTCAACACTTAAGGCGTTATCAACATGAAAATCACCGATTTTAGTTCTTCTTAATTTTGATAAATGAGCACCAGAATTTAAAGCAATTCCAAAATCATAAGCTAAAGAACGAATGTATGTTCCTTTACTACAAACAACTCTAAAATCAAGATTATTACCATCAATTTTTGTGATTTCAAAAACAGGAATCGTAACTTCTCTTGTTTTTATTTCGGTAGTTTCTCCTTTTCTTGCTAATTCATATAAACGTACACCTTCTTTTTTTATCGCTGAAAAAATAGGTGGTTTTTGCTGAATTACTCCTGTAAATTGTTTGGTTGTTTCATTAATTAATTCTTCGGTAATATGTTCCGTAGAAAAAGTTTCATTTATTTCGGTTTCCAAATCATAACTAGGCGTTGTTCCTCCTAAAGTAATTGTTCCCGTGTATTCTTTTATTTGTCCTTGATATTCATCAATAATTTTGGTTTTTTTACCTGTACAAAGTATCAATAACCCAGTTGCCAAGGGATCTAAAGTTCCAGCATGCCCAACTTTAATTTTTTTGATGTTAAATCGTTGTCTTATTTCCCAACGCAATTTGTTAACCACTTGAAAAGAAGTCCATTCTAAGGGTTTATCAATTAATAAAACTTGTCCGTTTTTATAATCTTCTTCAGTTTTCATAATTTAATTTAATAAAGAGTATCCTATAGCTATTAATCCTACAACAGCACAGTAAATTGAAAAATAAGATAATTTGCTTTTTTTAACTAAAGCAATCATCCAGTTACAGGCAACTAAACCTGAAAGAAAAGCAGCAATAAAACCTGCTGATATTGGTATGATTTCTGAAGATTGAAAATTAATATCTCCACCTAAAAAATCTTTTGCTATTTTTCCGAAGATAAGAGGAACGACCATTAAAAATGAAAATCGTGCTGCTTTACTACGGTCAATTCCTAATAAAACAGAAGTAGAAATAGTAGCTCCAGAGCGTGAAATTCCTGGTAACATTGCAATAGCTTGAGAAATTCCAATAATTAATGAATTATTAAAAGAAACTTCTTTGTTAGTGTTTTTAGCTTTATCAGCAAATAATAATAAACCTGCTGTAATTAATAACATAATTCCTACTAATAATATTTTTCCACCGAAAAAAGATTCTAATTGTTTTTCAAAAGCTAATCCAATAATTACTGCAGGAAGCATCGAAATTATAATTTTTACTGAAAACTTCATTTCTTCATTCCATTTAAATTGGAACAATCCTTTGAAAATTTCAGCAACTTCTTTTCTAAAAACAACCAAAGTACTTAATGCGGTTGCAAAATGTAAAACAACGGTAAAAGTTAAACTTTCTTCGGGAACAGAGGTATCTCCTAAAATTGCTTTTGCCAATTCTAAATGACCACTAGATGATACAGGTAAAAACTCGGTAAGTCCTTGAATAATTCCAAGGATAATTGCTTCTAATAAATTCACGCTTATTTTTTTGGATTGGCTAAAATAGCATAAATTTCGATTCCTAAACCGATAATAACCAAGGTTGGTGCTAAACGAATTCTGCGCCAGCTATAAATTTCTTCATTAAAAATAGTTGGGTCATCGCTTCCGCCACCTGCCATTAAAATAAAGCCTAGTGCAATAACCGCTAAACCTATTAACATAATGATATAATTTTGTTTACCAAATAAAAATTCTTGTTTTGAGGTAGTGTCTTTTTTCATAAAAATTTTAGTAATACAAATCGTTTGTTTGTAAGTTTAAAAAACGTTGTGTTGCAAAAAAGGTACTGATAGCGGTAATAAAAAAAGCTGTAAATAAAACACCTCCAGTTAAATAGGTTATTGAGGTGTAATCAGTTAATAGTTCTAAAGTAGGAATGTTTTTATCTATATAATAAATTACAATAGCTAATCCACATAAAGAAATAACAGCCCCTAAAAGTCCTAGTTTTATACTTTTCCAAATAAAAGGTCTACGGATAAAACCTTTAGTTGCACCTACCATTTGCATTGTTTTAATATTAAATCGTTTAGAATAAATAGATAATCTGATTGAACTATTGATTAATAGAATAACCATTAATCCGAAGAAGCCACTTAAAACTAATAACCAAAAACTGATTCGTTGAATGTTTTCAGTTAGTAACCTAACTAAAGGTTTATCGTAATTTACTTCTGCAACAAAATCGTTTTTATCAAAAGATTTTTTAATAATATCCATTTTTTCAGGAGTTACAAAATCGGCTTTTAAATAAATATCAACACCATTTTTAAGAGGATTATCTCCTAAGAATTTTAAAAAATCTTCTCCTAAATCTTCTTTATAGGTTTTTGCAGCTTCTGCTTTAGAAATATAAATTGCTTTATTTGTATAGCTTTCTTTTTCAAGAGATGCTTTAAATTTTTGGCGTTGTGTTTTGGTTACATCATCATTTAAAAATAGCGTCATTACTACTTTTTCTTTAAAATGATTAGCAACTTTAGTTGATTTAAGTATAACTAATCCTAAAAATCCCATCATAAAAAGTACCAAAGCAATGCTTATTACTACAGAAATGTAAGAGGATTGTAGGCGGCGTTTTTGAAAAGAGTCAAAAGATTTAGACATTATTAAGTAGTAGTTTTAGATACTGCAAGATACAAATATTTACGAAATTCAAAATGAATGTATTACTCGATTTCTTGGCATAATTCAATTAAAACACCATTTGTTGTTTTAGGATGTAAAAAAGCTACTAATTTATTATCAGCTCCTTTTTTTGGTGTTTTATTAAGTACTGTAAAACCTTCTTTTTGTAAGCGTTTTATTTCTGATTTTATATCGGTAACGGCAAAAGCAATATGATGTATACCTTCACCTTTTTTTGCTATAAATTTAGCAATAGGACTTTCGGGATTTGTGGCTTCTAAAAGTTCAATTTTATTTTCTCCTGATTTAAAAAAAGAAGTTTTAACGGCTTCACTAGCTACTTCTTCCGTTTTATAATGTGGTTTTCCAAAAAGTGAAGCAAATAATTCATTTGATTTTTCTAAATCTTTTACCGCAATTCCAATATGTTCTATGTTGTTCATCTGATAAATATAAAAAATATTAAGGAGATTATCCTTTTTAGAATACTGTTTCCTTATTCTGATAAATAAAATAATAAAAAAACTGTTATTCGTTTTTATTCAAACATTGAGTATAAAACAAATGTAAATAAGACAGGGTATTCTCTTCGTTGCTAAGGGTGTTTTTCTCTATTTTTTTATTTAAAATATTGATTTACTTATATGTTGATAAAAAAAATATTTTTGAAAGAAACAAGAGTGTATATTTGATTATAATTAAACCAAATTTAGCGTATCATGGAAGAAAAAAATATTTCTGAAAAAATCAGAGAAGAAAAACAAACTGTTTTTTCGTATAAAGACGAAGGAAGAACTAAAGAAATGCTTAATTATACCGAAATTATTGATGTATTAAAGCTTTATGATGTTACTAGAATATCACCTATTGAAAAAGCTTTAGGTTACGAAGACTCTCGTATTAACACATTCAATTTTGTACAGTTTAAAAAGTATTTAGGACGTATTGAAAATTTAAGTAAAAAAGCTGGTATTGAAATTACTGGTATTAGTTTTATTGCTACTGCAAAGCAAATAGATAATACAAACGATAAAGGCTATGGATGTTTAATTTATCTTCCGTCAACTACAGTTAATGGAGAACAAGTATTATTTGATCCTGAGCAAAGTGTTAAACAAAGAAAATTAGTAACCTTTAAAGAAATGTTAGCAAAACATGGCTATAATTGGATTTATGACTCAAAAGAATCTTATAGTAAAGGTAAAAGAAGAGATTACAATTACAAAATAGAGTTAGAACAGAGTGTATTAAGGAGAGCAGCTCAAGGTGATGAAAGTGGTGCAGGAAATTTAACTCATATTAAACCACCATATTTAGATCAAGGAGAAAAATAGTATTCTTTTGTTTTTTAGATGTACTTTAATTAAAACAATTATTATATAATGTTCCAACATTTGTCTCTCTTTTTTCAGATTATAACAGCAGTTATTTGTTTGTTTTTATATGAAAAATATAAAGATCAAGGTTTTTATATTTATCTTTTGATCTTACTTGTTTTTACTGCAATAATTGAGGTGGTTGGAACATATCTTCTTTACACAGATATTGGAAGTTATTTTCTATCTTACTTTTTTGTTTTTTTTCAAAATACATTATTAATTCTGATATTTAAGGAGTTATTGAGGAAAAAAAGTGTCGTTTATCTTTTGTATTTTCTATTTTTAATTTTTTGGGTAATTTATTTTAATGATATGAATGAAGTTTATCTAATTATTATTTTAGGTGCAACAAATAGTGCAATATTTCCTTTTATATACCTTAAAGAACTTTTAATGTCAGATGAAATAATAAACTATAAGAAACTATTGCCTTTTTGGGTTTCAGTCGGTTTTTTAATTTTTTATTTACCTTCGATTCCTTTTTTTAGTATGTTAAATTATATGCATAGTAGAGGGTTATTTTTCATCTTGAATATACTTGTAATATTGATGAATATATTTATAATTTACGGTTTACTATGCAGCAAGAAAGAGAAATATTAATAATAACCACTTTAATAATCATCGTAATTGTTGGTTTTTTAGTGATTTTATTTACAGTGTTTCAGCGTCGTAAAAACAAGTTGTTAGAAGAAAGAGATATTGCTAAAAAATATTTTGAAACGGCAATTACAGAAACACAAATAGAAATAAGAGAAGAAACCTTACGTGGTATTAGTTGGGAATTACACGATAATATAGGACAACTTTTAACATTAGCAAAAATACAATTACAATATGCATCGCCTGGTAATATTGATGACATAAAAGAAACAATTACTAAAAGTTTAGTAGAAATAAGAGCACTTTCAAAATCAATAAATCCAGAATTTATAAATAGCATTAACTTTACAGTTGCTTTACAGTTAGAAATTGACCGTTTTAATAGGTTAAATTATATAACAGCTAGTTTAACTATTATCGGTGAAAAAATAGATTTAGATCAAAAATCAGGAATCATTATTTTTAGAATTTTACAAGAATTTTTTTCGAATACAATTAAACATGCAAAAGCTACAAATTTAGATGTAACAATTAAGTATAGTGAAAATGAGGTAGAAATTACAGCTAAAGATGATGGTGTAGGTTTTATTTTAGGTGAGGTAAAAATAAATGGTATTGGTCTAGGGAATATAAAAAATAGAGCAAAATTAATAGGTGCCAAAGCTAATTTAACATCAATACCAACAAAAGGTACTACCTTAGTCATTAATTATTTTTTTAATACAGAAGAACTTATCAACTAACCTACTAAAAAAAACCTTAATAAATATGACATATTCAGTTGTTGTTGTTGACGACCACACGCTTTTATCTCAAGCCATTGAAGGAATGGTAAATTCATTTGATAAATTTAAAGTACTATACACCAGTAAAAATGGACAAGAATTAGTCGATAAATTTAAAATATCAGCTAAAAATGTACCCGATATTGTTTTAATGGATGTTAATATGCCAGTAATGAATGGTATTGAAGCTACAGAATGGGTTTCAGAAAATTTTCCAGCAGTAAATGTAATGGCTTTATCAGTTGAAGATGCTGAAAATACCATGTTAAAAATGTTGAAAGTGGGTGCTGTTGGTTATTTATTAAAAGATACCGAAAAAAATGTTTTAGAAAAAGCACTACTTGAAGTGATGGATAATGGCTTTTATCATACAAGAAATGTAACTACATTATTATTAAATTCTATTTCAGGAAAAAACGAAAAAGAAAATGTCAACTTCAAGTGTAATGAAATGATATTCATGAAGTTAGCTTGTTCTGAATTGACTTATAAAGAAATTGCAGACAAGATGTTTTTAAGCCCTAAAACGATAGATGGTTATCGTGATAGTTTGTTTACAAAGTTAAATGTAAGAAATAGAGTAGGGTTAGTAATATATGCAGTGAAAAATAAAATTTACACTCCGTAATTTTATCCTTAAATTTGCAGCATGGAAGAAACTAACAGACAACGAAAAATTGCAGGAGTATTGCAACTAGATTTGGTAGACGTTTTACAACGTGCTGCACAAGATGGAATGAAGGGAGTAATTATATCGGTATCTAAAGTTTCGGTTACTGCCGATTTAGGAGTCGCTAAAATATATTTAAGCGTTTTTCCTTCGGATAAAAGAGATGAAATTGTAGAAGGTGTAATTTCTAATACGCCGTTAATTCGTCGTGAATTAGCAAAACGTACAAGAAATCAATTAAGAAGAATGCCAGAATTATTGTTTTTTGGAGATGATAGTCTTGATTATATTGAAGATATTGATAAGTCTTTAAAAGGTGAAGATGTAGATCCTATTCAAAATCCTGATGTATTGCCACGTCGTCAAAAACGTTAATAAATTTTCTTTACATTGCTAATTAAAATTTATTAAAATTTTGAAATTTTCTTTATACATCGCTAAAAGATACCTGTTTTCTAAAACAAGCACAAACGCCATAAATATTATTACATTTATTGCGGTTTTTAGCGTTGTTGTAGGGGCTTTGGCATTATTTGTTATTTTATCGGGTTTTTCAGGATTAAGAACTTTTAGTGATTCTTTATTGAATGCCTCTGATCCTGATATCAAAATAACGACAGTAAGAGGAAAATCTTTTGAATATTCTGATGATGTTCATCAGAAATTAATAAAAGATACTGAAATAAAGACAATTTCAAAAGTAATAGAAGAACGTGTCTTTTTAAAATATAAAGATAAAACACATATTGCTTATATTAAAGGAGTAGATGCTAGTTATAAAGGTATTATTCCTGTAGATTCACTATTAACTGTTGGTACTTGGGTCGATCCTGAGTTTAAAAATACCGCAGTTATTGGCTACGGAATTTCATATAAATTATCGTTAGGAGTTTTAAATTTTGGCGCACCATTACAAATTATGGTTCCAAAGCCAGGAAAAGGATTTGTAAATGCCAATAATGCTTATGTATCTGTTGATACGCAAGTAATAGGAGCGTATTCAGGATCTGAAGAATTTCAAAATAAATATGTTTTTACAGAATTATCTTTAGCGCAAGAGTTGTTAAATTATACTGAAAATCAGATTTCAGGAATCGAACTAAAACTACAACCAACTGTTGATTTAGATGATTTTCAAGAGCAATTACAACAGCGTTTAGGAGCTAATTTTGAAGTTAAAACAAGAGCGCAATTAAATGCGTTGTACTATAAAGTAATTAATACCGAAAATTTTATTTCTTATTTAATTTTTACATTGATAATAGCGATAGCCTTGTTTAATGTGATAGGTTCTATTATAATGATGATTATTGATAAGCGTCAAAACTTAAAAACTTTGTATAATTTAGGTGCTAGTATTGAGGAGATAAAAAAGATATTCATTCTACAAGGATTTTTATTAACCATTGTAGGAATGATTGTAGGAATCGTTTTGGGAGTTTTATTAGTGTTAATTCAGCAACGTTATGAGTTATTTATGATAACTCAAAATTTAGCATATCCAGTAGAATTCAGATGGATAAATTTATTGGTTGTAATTCTTACCATTTCAATACTTGGTTATATTGCCGCTAAAATAGCTAGTTCAAGAATATCGAAAACGTTTATCGAAAAATAAAATTTTCATAATATTTTAAATTTTAGTTTAGTAAGTTAAGGTTTTTTATTTTCTAAGCGATTTTTTAGGTACTATATAGCTTGCTGAATATTTTAGGTTTTTTT
The DNA here is from genome assembly GCF_027941775.1 of Tenacibaculum pacificus. Classification (NCBI taxonomy): domain Bacteria; kingdom Pseudomonadati; phylum Bacteroidota; class Flavobacteriia; order Flavobacteriales; family Flavobacteriaceae; genus Tenacibaculum; species Tenacibaculum pacificus. The sequence goes on from NZ_CP115917.1 coordinate 379,120, forward strand.
TTAGTTATCTTGAAGTTATTAAACGCTTCTTGATACCATTTTGAATCAGCAGAAAAAGTATCATAAAATTCTACTACAGCAGGAACATAAAACCCTCCATCAATACAAGGTTGAATTCCTGTTATTCCTACTCCAAGTTTTTTAACTCTGTTTAATACTATTTGAAAATCTGATTCTGAGAAATAATATATCCATTCAGAGTCAAATCCATCATTTATATTTTCAAGTTCCTTAAACACATTGGTTTTTAAATATTCATCTTCTTTTATTTGGTCTTCTTTGCTATAATTTTTGAATTTTAGCATTGCCTTTTCTAAGGTTTTTAACTTAGCTTTCTTTTTAGGATTACCAATCACAATTTTAATTTTTTAGTTAATATTATTTTAATAGTAGATTCGTACTAGTAATTTTTTAAGAGTCAGTGAATTCCCAATCAACATCTCCTAAATCTATTTTTTTATGCATTTCGAACTCAAGACTAGAGATTCCTGCAAAATAATTAGAGACTTTAAAACTTAAACCAGTCAATGTTCCTGCTTCTATATTTAATTTAGAACATCTTTCAATTTCATTTTTAATATTTAAATACTGTTCATCACTTAATATTATTTCTATCTTTTTCATTAAAATTTATTTTTAAATGATTATAATTTAGTTTGATTTTTAGGTAGTTAATAAAAACATAAATAAATAAAAAATCCTCACATATTTTTGAAATAGGGGAGGATTGATAGTTTCTCTTTTTGATTTTTATTTTCTGAGTTTTCTCTGCTGTTTTCTTTCTAATTTTCGTTTTCTTTTAGCAGCTTTTTTTTGTTTTTTTAAATACTGATGATGTGCATTTACGGTCTTATTATTAATACGCCCTGTTACTTGAACATCATAGCCAAGAGATTTTAATTTCTCTTGATATTTTTTCATTTTGATTTTATCTTGTTCACATTTTACAAGTTCTTTTTTTGATTTTTCTTGCTTAACTTTTGAACATTTAACCTCTTTCCATTCAATTTTTTTGTCATACTCAAAACATCGCTCGTAGCATATTCCTGGTTTTGCGTTTCGAGGTAAATTAGAATTTTGAGCTTTTACTTGCGTATTGAATGCTAAAAAAGCGAGTATTGTAATTATAAATTGCAATTTTTTCATTTTTCTTAAAGATATAAATTTATTCTAAATTAGTACATAAAAGCGAAGTAAATACAGAAATTAAGGAAGCTTGTAAAATGTGCAAACACACAGATTCGCCCCTACGATTATTAATGTAGGGGCAGACCTATGTGTCTGCCCCTTTTTGATTTATTACCTAATATCAGGAATAATCATATTTCCAAATTTTGCTTCAACTTCATCAAAAGCTTTGAAAACATCTTCTGGAGCATCCGAAGTTACCATTTTCATTCTATATTCTTTAAAATGTGGAATTCCTTTAAAATAATTGGTGTAATGTCTTCTTGTTTCAAAAACGCCTAAAACAGGTCCTTTCCAATCGATAGCCATTTGTAAATGTCTACGAGCCATTTCTACACGTTGTGCAATTGTTGGCTTTGCTAAATATTCACCTGTTTTAAAATAGTGTTTTATTTCGTTAAAAAACCAAGGATATCCAATAGAAGCTCTACCAATCATACAGCCGTCTAAACCATATACATCACGCATTCTCATGGCTTTTTCAGGTGTATCAACATCACCATTTCCAAAAACAGGAATGTGCATTCTTGGGTTGTTTTTTACTTCTGCAATTGGTGCCCAATTTGCTTCGCCTTTATACATTTGCGCACGTGTTCTTCCGTGGATAGAAATTGCAGCACAGCCAACATCTTGTAAACGTTCGGCAACTTCTACAATTTTAATAGAATCTTCATCCCAACCTAAACGAGTTTTAACTGTTACAGGTAAATTCGTATGTTTTACCATTGCTTCGGTTAGTGAAACCATTAAGTCGATATCTTTTAAAATACCTGCACCAGCTCCTTTAGAAACCACTTTTTTAACAGGACATCCAAAATTGATATCAATAATATCAGGGTTTGATTTTTCAACAATTTCTACAGATTGTAGCATTGAATCTAAATTTGCTCCAAATATTTGAATCCCGACAGGGCGTTCTTTTTCGTAAATATCTAATTTCATTACGCTTTTTGCGGCATCACGAATTAATCCTTCCGAAGAAATAAATTCAGTATAAACCACATCGGCACCATTTTCTTTGCATAAAGCTCTAAAAGGTGGGTCACTCACATCTTCCATTGGCGCTAATAATAGCGGAAAATCAGGAAGTTCTATATTTCCAATTTTAATCAAAATTCTATAATTGTATTTTATGTTCTATTTTATCAAATAAACGATTATTAGTTACCTAATTCGGTTATTTTTTTCTCGTATAATTTTTTACTTTCAGTAACTGCAACATTAAGTTCTTGCATTATACCATCAACTCTTTGTTCAATGCTTTTCATTTGTCCGTTAATAGAATCGAATGAATTAAGTGCAGCAGCAACTTCTAAAGCTTTTACAATTTCAACAGCATCAGTATGCAAAAGTCTTAATTTTTGTATTGCTTTTGATGTATTATTTAGCGTTGTATTATAGTTCTTTTTTGCTTTATTAATTGCTGATAAAAGAGTTGTTTTGGTTGCAACATCGCTCAAACTATTGGTTTGAGTTTCCATAGCGGTAAATAAATTAGAAGCTTTTGCTTTTAAATCTTCAAATTCTTTATTAAGGTTATTTACTTTTCTATTGACTTTTTCCCAATCGCCATAAACTCGGGCAAATTCTTTATCTTCATTTTTGGCATCTTCTAAAGCTAATTTTAATGCTCCTAAAGAATTTAAACCTTTGGTTATTTTTTTGTTAGCGGTTTCTTTTTTGTTTTCGAAAGTTGAAACTTGAGATTTGAATTTCTCTTTTAAACGGATTAAATCTTCAGGGCTTCTGTCTTTCCAACAAGAAGTTAATAATAAAAGTAATCCAACAAATAGTACTGTTTTTTTTAACATATATGAACTGTTAATCATTTAATTGATGCAAATATACAATGAAGATATAAAAATGTACGGTTTCCTATTTATAAAATGTGCTAATTCATTTATTCTGTGGTGTTTTAAACAGTAAAAGGTGTTTTATAAACTAAAAATTCTCTTTTTATTGAAATTAATATTTTTTTGAATAAATTTTTAATTGTACAACGTTTTTCAATAAAGTATCTTTGTCAGTCATAAGAGGTTAGAAATACGACGAATGAAGAAAATTAGAAATTTTTGCATTATTGCACATATTGATCACGGTAAAAGTACACTTGCAGACAGATTATTAGACTACACAGGTGCTGTAACGGAGAGAGAAAAGAAATCACAGTTATTAGATAGCATGGATTTGGAGCGTGAACGTGGTATTACCATTAAATCACACGCTATTCAAATGGATTATACTTTTGAAGGTGAAGATTATATTCTAAATTTAATTGATACCCCAGGACACGTAGATTTTTCGTACGAAGTATCTCGTTCAATTGCCGCTTGTGAAGGTGCATTATTAATTGTTGATGCTGCACAAAGTATTCAAGCACAAACGATTTCTAATTTATATTTGGCTTTAGATAATGACTTGGAAATTATTCCAGTTTTAAATAAAGTTGATTTACCATCAGCAAATCCTGAAGAAGTAACTGATGATATTGTTGATTTATTAGGTTGTGAACCTGAAGAGGTAATTCACGCAAGTGGAAAAACAGGTTTTGGAGTAGAAAATATTTTAGAAGCAATTATTAAAAAAGTTCCAGCGCCAACAGGAAATCCTGATGCGCCTTTAAAAGCTTTAATTTTTGATTCTGTTTATAATTCTTACAGAGGAATTGAAACTTACTTTAGAGTAATTGATGGTTCTATTAAAAAGAATCAGCGTATTCAATTTATGTCAACAGGTACGGAATATAAAGCCGATGAAGTTGGTACTTTAAAACTAGAACAAGAAGTAAAGCAAGAAGTAAAAACAGGAGATGTAGGATATTTAATTACAGGAATTAAAGTTGCAAAAGAAGTAAAAGTAGGAGATACAATTACCGACTTTGAAAATCCAACAGAAAGCCTTATCGATGGTTTTGAAGATGTAAAACCAATGGTTTTTGCAGGTATTTATCCTGTTGATACAGAGGATTACGAAGAATTACGTAATTCAATGGAAAAATTACAATTAAACGATGCTTCTTTGGTGTTTCAACCAGAAAGTTCAGCAGCATTAGGTTTTGGTTTTCGATGTGGATTCTTAGGAATGTTACACATGGAAATTATCCAAGAACGTTTAGAACGTGAATTTAATATGACAGTAATTACTACTGTTCCCAACGTTTCTTATCACGCATACACAAAGAAAAATCCTACGGAAATTGTATTATTAAATAATCCGACAGATTTACCTGATCCATCAAGATTAGAAAAAGTTGAAGAACCTTTTATTAAAGCATCAATAATTACAAAATCTGATTTTGTTGGACAAGTAATGTCGCTTTGTATTGAAAAAAGAGGGGAAATTGTAAATCAAACATATTTAACTACCGAAAGAGTTGAATTAACTTTTGATATGCCTTTAGCAGAAATTGTATTTGATTTTTATGATAGATTAAAAACAGTTTCAAAAGGGTATGCTTCTTTTGATTATTCGCCAATCGGAATGCGTACTTCTAAATTAGTTCGTGTAGATATTCTATTAAATGGTGATCCTGTTGATGCACTTTCAGCATTATTACATGCAGATAATGCCTATACAATCGGTAAGAAAATTGTAGAAAAATTAAAACAATTAATACCAAGACAGCAGTTTGATATTCCTATTCAAGCAGCAATTGGAGCTAAAATTATCGCCAGAGAAACAACTAAAGCTTTACGTAAAGATGTAACAGCAAAATGTTATGGTGGTGATATTTCTAGAAAACGTAAGTTATTAGAAAAGCAGAAAAAAGGTAAGAAAAGAATGCGTCAAGTTGGTAATGTAGAAATTCCACAAGAAGCATTTATGGCAGTTTTAAAATTGAATGATTAAAGAATAAAAAAAAAGGGGAAGTTTTTAAAACTTCCCCTTTTTTTTAATATAAATTATTTACAAGTCACTCCAGCTGTATCCATAGACTCAATATATTTGTCAAAAGTCGTTCCTTCTGGAAGACGACTTATTGATGTCTCTTGTCCTAAAACGGTCACTGTTATTGTACCGTCTCCATTATCACAATATTTAGTAGTGATAGACCCCATCATTTCACATTCTTTACAAGAGTTAACGCTCTCCTCAGCATTATTATCATCATCAGAACAAGAAACAAAAGCAACAGAAGCTAACACAGCAATAGATAAAATAAATTTTTTCATAATATAATAATTTTTTTAAAAATAATATGGCGATTTAACATAATATTTCGAATTATTAAATGTTTATTTATTTATGAGGTGATTCTTAATTTAGTATAAATAAGATGTAAAAGGAAGCTACAATACTAATCTCTACTTCCTAAAATACGTAATCCCCAATATAATAACATTGCTAAAGAACCTAATGCCGCAACTAAATATGTTCTTGCTGCCCATTTTAAAGCATCTTTAGAACCTGCTAATTCTTCACGAGTTACAATGTGTTTATCTTCTAACCAAGCCAAAGCCCTGTTACTTGCATCATATTCAACAGGTAAAGTAACGAAACTAAAAAGTGTACCTACAGCCATAAAAATTAAACCTGCAATAGCAATATAAAAACCAATTCCAGAGTTACCAGAAGCAGCACCAAAAGCAATTCCACCAATAACCATCCATTGCGAATATTTAGAGGTAATACTTACCATTGGCACTAATTTAGAACGCATTTCTAAATATTGATAAGCTCTTGCACGTTGTACAGCATGCCCAACTTCATGAGCTGAAACTGCTGCTGCGGCTGCATTTCTTTGGTTGTAAACACCTTCACTTAAATTAACTGTTTTGTTTTGAGGGTTATAATGATCGGTTAACATTCCTGGAGTAGAAATAACTTTTACGTCATTAATACCGTGATCATTTAACATTTTTTCAGCTATTTCAGCGCCACTCATTCCATTTTTTAAATGAACTTTTGAGTATTTTTTAAATTTTCTTTTAAGCATACTACTTACTAACCAGCTACATAAAGAGATAATACCTATTAAAATATAAAATCCTATCATAATTTATTTTGTTTTAAAAATTTGCATCATTTTTGATTGATAAATTTACAAAATTATTCCATAATTAAATTACGTCTTATAAAATATCATCACGTTAAATACAACTATGAGTTATTCATCATTTTTTTTTGGGGATAAAAACTAAGAATATCAATAGTATTAATATTTTAGAGCTATTTTTATATTATTCATTCTATTTTGATAGAAAATACTAATTATTGCTTATTGTATAAATATAATAAAGAGATTATAGCTATCAATTTATAAAAATCGACTAAAATTAATGGAGTATTAAAAATTTGCATCATTTTGTTTGATAGCTTTACAATCTGTTTTTTACAGTTAAATTACTTAATAATAAATTTTTCATAATGTCAAATACCCCTAAAATTTTAATAGTATATACAGGAGGAACTATTGGTATGGTTAAAGACTATAAAACAGGTGCTTTAAAAGCTTTTGATTTTAGTCAGATATCTAGTAAAATACCCGAATTACAGCAATTAAATTGTGAAATTTCTACTATTTCATTTGATGAAGCTATAGATTCATCAAATATGAATGTGAACTATTATATTGATATCGCCCAAATTATTGCTGATAATTATGAGCAATTTGATGGTTTTGTAGTACTTACAGGTTCTGATACGATGTCATATACATCATCGGCAATTAGTTTTATGTTTGAAAATTTACAAAAACCAGTTATTTTTACAGGATCACAATTACCAATTGGTGATTTACGAACAGATGCGAAAGAAAATTTAATTACTTCGATACAAATTGCATCAACTAGCGAAAATCGAAAACCAGTAATACAAGAGGTCGGTTTATATTTTGAATATAAATTATACAGAGCCAACAGAACTACAAAAATAAATGCAGAACAATTTGAGGCTTTTGCTTCGATGAATTATCCGCCTTTAGTAGTAAGTGGTGTTCATTTAAATTTTAATCACCCAGTATTATTTAAACATTGAAAAAGAAGAAAATAAACTTATCTTCAGAAAAAAATTAGACAATAATGTGGCTATTTTAAAGTTATTTCCAGGGATAACAGCATCGGTTGTTAATAGTTTTATAAATATACCCTATTTGAAAGGAATTATTTTAGAAACGTATGGTTCTGGAAATGCACCTACCGAAAAATGGTTTATAAATTTATTGGAAAAAGCAGTTGCTAAAGGTATCTATATTATTAACGTAACTCAGTGTGCAGGGGGCAGTGTTATTTTAGGACATTATGAAACCAGTTCTGATTTAAAACGCATCGGAATTGTAGACGGAAAAGACATCACAACAGAGACTGCTGTTGCTAAAATGATGTACTTGTTAGGCGAAAAGTTATCAAAAGAAGAGTTTAAACATTATTTTGAAACATCGTTAAGAGGTGAAATTAATTAAAATGCATTGTTTTAACTAAATTAATAGCTATAACTGTCTGAAATAGTTGTTGAAACAAAAATGTATTATAAATAACCTTAATTTTTTTAATGTACCAAGATTTTTTTGTTACTTGCCACTCTGAAAATAAAACTTTATTGAAGTACGAGTAAATAATTACTTATTTGTAAAAATTTAAGTTTTTTCTAGTAAAATTTGTATTTTTAACCCATTAACTATTTAAAATTAATTATAACAAAATGAAGAAAGTAGTAAATTTCCTAACTGTTGCAGGATTTATGTTTTTAGGGGCTATTCAGTCAACTTATGCTCAAGAAGCAGAAAAAACTTTTCACCAAGAGTTAAAACAACGTTTTATTGAAGGAGATCCTCAGTTTATGGGTATCGTATTGGTAGCTTTAATCTTAGGATTAGCAATCGCAATTGAAAGAATTATTTATTTAAACATGGCTACAACTAATACTAAGAAATTAGTAGCAAGTGTAGATGATGCTTTAAGTTCTGGTGGTATTGAAGCTGCTAAAGAAGTTTGTAGAAATACAAAAGGACCTGTTGCTTCTATCTTTTTCCAAGGATTAGAAAGAGCTGACGAAGGTTTAGAAGCTGCTGAAAAAGCTGTAGTAGGTTATGGTGGTGTACAGATGGGGTTATTAGAGAAAAATGTTTCTTGGTTATCTTTATTTATTGCATTAGCACCGATGTTAGGGTTCATGGGAACTGTAATTGGTATGATTGAGGCTTTTGATAAGATTGCAGTAGCAAATGATATTTCTCCAGCAGTAGTAGCAGGTGGTATTAAAATTGCACTTTTAACAACTGTATTTGGTCTTGTTGCAGCAATTATTTTACAGATTTTTTATAATTATATCGTTTCTAAAATTGATAGTATTGTAAATAATATGGAAGATGCTTCAATCTCTTTAATCGACTTATTAGCTAAGTATAAAAAATAATCAATCATATGAATAATAAAATATTAACATTACTTGTAGCTGCAATATCACTTATCGGTGTTGCGTTATTTGTAAACGTTGTAATAATAGACAAAGAAAACGTAGAAGCGGTTTCTAACGCTGTTTCTCCTTTAGTAAGTTATTCATATTATTTACTAATTGTAATTGTAATTGTTGCTGTAGTAATTTCACTATTGAGTATGTTTAAAAACCCTGCTGCCTTAAAGAAAACCTTATTAGGTGTTTCAGTTTTAGGTGTGCTTTTAGTGGTATCATACATGTTTTCTTCTAATGGTCAAGTATTAGGTCCTGATCAAGGAGTATTAGTTGCAGAAGGAAGTACTTCTAAATGGGTAGGAACAGGAATTAGTTTTACCATTATTTTAGGTGCAATAGCTGGAGCATTTTTTGTAGTAGATTTATTAAAAGGAATAGTTAAATCATAAGTAAACATGGCAAGAAGAGAAAACCCAGAAATTAATGCAGGTTCTATGGCAGATATTGCATTCTTGCTACTTATCTTTTTCCTTGTAACAACAACAATGGATGTTGATTCAGGTATCCCTAAAAAGTTAGCTGAAAAATCTGATGTTGTACCACCTATTGTAAAAGAGAAAAACATCTTTCAAGTAATTATTAACAGAAATAACCAATTATTCGTAGAGGATGAAGGTATGGAGTTAAAAGACTTAAAAGATGCGGCTGTTAAATTTATAGATAACGGTGGTGGTGTTGGTAATCCGATGCCAGGGAAAGATGCAGGAGCATCTTGTAACTATTGTAAAGGAGCTAAAGATCCAGCTTCATCAGATCATCCAAATAAAGCTATTATTTCTGTTGAAAGTGATAGAGGTACTGAGTTTGGTATGTATGTAGCTGTTCAAAATGAACTGTTAAAAGCATATGCTGAATTACGTAATAAATTATGCCAACAAAAATACGGTATGAGTTTTACTGAATTAGATAAATCTTTTACAGCTGGAGCAAGAAAAGATGATGCATTAAGAAAAAAAGTAGAAGATATTAAGGCGAGTTACCCTCAAATTATATCTGATTCTGAACCAACTAATGTTCAATAGTATTAAAACAATTTAAGTATGTCTAAATTTAAAAATAAGAAAAAAGAGATGCCAGCAGTGAATACTTCTTCACTTCCTGATATTGTTTTTATGTTATTATTCTTTTTCATGGTAACAACGGTAATGAGAGAAAGTGATTTAGCGATAGATGCACCTCGTTTACCTAGTGCTAGTGAAGTAAAGAAACTTGAACGTAAAAGTTTAGTGAGCACTATTTATGTTGGTAAGGCTAAAGATGCTAAATATGGAACGGGTTATAATAGAATCCAGTTAAACGATAAGATTGCTACACCAGATGATGTACCTTCTTTTATTTTCTTAGAAAGAGGAAATGTATCGGAAGCTGAAGTTCCTTTTATGACAACTTCTATAAAGATGGATAAAGAATCGAGTGTTGGAACTTTATCTGATATTCGTGAAAAATTAAGAGATGTAAATGCTCTTAAATTAAGTTTATCTACTCATAAATCAGCAGATATTAAAAAGTAATTACTTTTTAAAAAATAAATACTAAAAAGAGCAATCATATGATTGCTCTTTTTTTATGTAAATAAACTATATTTAACCATAGTTAATTTTTATGAAACACCTTGTAACTTTATTTTTAGTTTTTTTATCAATATGTAGTTATGCTCAAAAAGATTCTTTACAAATAGGCGATCGTTATTGGGAGGATCAATTATATATAAATATTTCATATAATATTTTAAGTAATCAACCAAAAGAATTAAATGTTTCTGGTTTTTCATTCGGTTTTTCAGGTGGTTATATAAAAGATATTCCGCTTGTCAAAAGTAGTAAAATAGCACTAGGAGTTGGTTTAGGTTATGGTTTTGATTCTTTTAATCATCATTTAAAAGTAGTAGAAGAGAATCTAGTAACGTTAAAAGTTGCTAATGTTATAACTGTAGATAAGTTAAAATCACATAATATTGAAATGCCTATTCAGTTTCGATTAAGAACATCAACTGTAAATAGCTATTCTTTTTGGCGAATTTATACAGGGATTAAGCTAAGTTATAATTTAAATAATAGTTTCAGTTATACCGATTCAGATACGATAATTAGTACTTCAAATTTACCAAAATATAATAAGTTTCAAACAGGATTAACACTTTCAGTAGGTTACAGTACTTTTAATTTTCATGTGTATTACGGACTAACACCTATTTTAAAAAATGGTTCTTCAAATAAGAATACTAATATAATCCGAATAGGGTTGAGTTTTTATCTATTATAAAAGGTAAAATGCAAAAAAAGGACTTGCTATACCAATAAAAAAACCAAGATACACTTCTTTAACAGTATGTGCTTTTAAGTGAAGTCTTGCACTAGCTAAAACTCCTGAAAGTACTATAAAAACTATGATTAATGGCAGTATGTAAATGTTATGTATTTGTTGAAAAAGTAAGAAGTATCCAGTAGCAGCACCCATAGATAATAGGTGTAAACTAGTTTTTGTATTAACGTTAAAAAGGATGTAGACAAAACCTAATCCAAATACGACTCCAAAAAATAGGTAACTTAAATCTCTAATAACCGCTATCTCTAAGAAAAACCTACCTAACATAAATAGTAAAGTCATCATAAAAAATATAGGAACTTTTCGTTCTTCAATTTTAGATACTTGATAGGATTTTATATATCCGATGGCTTTTAAGAATATTAATAAAAGTATTGGAATTACATAAGTAGTAACAAATACAATACTTAACATCGTATATTGTTGATGACGACTTAAATGAACTGGTGTTAAAATAAAATATAAAATGATACCAATTGTTGGGATAACAATTGGGTGTAAAATAGTGGATATAAATTTAGACCAGCGCATTATCTTATATTTCTTTACGTAACCTTGCTACCGAAATATCTAATTGCTCACGGTATTTAGCAACAGTTCTTCTTGCAATTGGATAACCTTTTTCTTTTAATATTTTAGATAATTTTTCATCTGTAAGAGGCTTTCGTTTATCTTCTTCTTGAATAACTGTTTCTAGTATTTTTTTAATTTCACGTGTAGATACATCTTCACCTTGGTCATTTTTCATCGATTCAGAGAAAAATACTTTAATCAATTTAGTTCCGTAAGGCGTTGTTACATATTTACTATTTGCAACTCTTGAAACAGTAGAGACATCCATGTGTATTTCATCAGCAATATCTTTTAAAATCATCGGTTTTAGCTTACGCTCGTCACCTGTTAAAAAATATGCTTCCTGACGTAGCATTATAGCATTCATAGTAATTAACAAGGTTTGTTGACGTTGTTTTATAGCATCAATAAACCATTTTGCAGCATCTAATTTCTGCTTAATAAACATTACAGCATCTTTTTGACTTTTGCTTTTCTTTTTAGAATCGCTATAACCTTTTAACATATTATTGTATTCACGAGAAACATGTAATTCAGGTGCATTACGAGAGTTTAAAGTCAATTCTAAATTTCCATCAATAATTTGTATTGAAAAATCAGGAACTATTTGTTCTGCTAATTTATTATTTCCTGCATACGAACTACCAGGTTTCGGATTTAATTTTCCGATTTCAGTAATTATTTCTTTAAGTTGATCTTCTTCAATATTAAATTTTTCAAGAAGTTTTTTGTAATGCTTTTTAACAAAGTGATCGAATGCATTTTCAAGAATATCAATAGCAAATGTTCTTGTTTCTTTTACTGATTTTGATTTTAATTGAATAATTAAACACTCTTTTAAATCACGAGCACCAACACCAATAGGATCTAATTTTTGAACTACATTAATTAAAATATCTTCTACTTTTTCTTCGGATGTAAAAACATTTTGCGTGAAGGCTAAATCATCTACTAAATCGATAATTTCTCTTCTTATATAACCACTATCATCAATACTTCCTACTAAAAAATCAGCAATAGCACGTTCTTCTTCATTAATTCTGTAAGTATTTAATTGATTATTTAATGATTGATGAAAACTTGTTCCAGCTGCATACGGAATTTGCCTTTCTTCATCATCGGCTGAATAATTGTTTGCTTGTGTTTTATAACTCGGATATTCATCATCGCTTAAATACTCATCAATATTGATATCATTAGTATCTATTTTTTCAGTTCCTTCATCAAAATCTTCAGAATCTGTTAAAGTATCTTCAAAGTTTTCTGGTTCTTCTTTACCAGTATCTAAAGCAGGGTTTTCTTCAATTTCTTGCTTTAAACGTTCTTCAAAAGCTTGTGTAGGCAATTGAATTAACTTCATCAACTGAATTTGTTGAGGCGATAATTTTTGAAGTAACTTATAATGTAAACTTTGTTTTAGCATACTTACAAATATAGGAAATAAGGATAAAAAAAAATCGTCATTCTGTTAGGAATGACGATTGTATTTTATAAATTTTATTTTTTTTTAAAATTCGGCGTTTTGCGGAGTTCTTGGAAAAGGAATTACATCACGAATATTGCTCATTCCTGTAGTAAATAAAACTAAACGTTCAAATCCTAAACCAAAACCAGAGTGTACAGCTGTACCAAATTTACGAGTATCTAAATACCACCATAATTCTTCTTCATCAATGTTTAAATCGGCCATTTTAGCTTTTAAAACATCTAAACGTTCTTCTCTTTGCGATCCTCCAACCATTTCTCCAATTCCTGGAAATAAAACATCCATAGCACGAACTGTTTTACCGTCGTCATTTAAACGCATGTAAAAAGCTTTTATCGTTGCAGGATAATCAAATAAAATTACAGGACATTTAAAGTGTTTTTCAACTAAATAACGCTCATGTTCTGATTGTAAATCAACACCCCATTCATTAATAGGAAATTGAAATTTCTTCTTTTTGTTAGGCTTACAGTTACGTAAAATATCAAAAGCTTCGGTATAAGAAACACGCTTAAAGTTATTATTAGCAACAAAGTTTAATTTTTCAATTAACCCCATTTCACTACGTTCAGCTTGTGGTTTTGTTTTTTCTTCTTGCGTTAAACGATTGTCTAAAAATGCTAAATCATCTTTACAGTTTTCTAAAACATAGTTTAAAACTGACTTGATAAAATCTTCAGATAAATCCATATTTGCATCTAAATCATTAAATGCAACCTCAGGTTCAATCATCCAAAACTCTGCTAAATGACGCGTTGTATTTGAGTTTTCAGCTCTAAAAGTAGGACCAAAAGTATATACTTTTCCTAATGCCATTGCATAGGTTTCTGCTTCTAATTGTCCTGAAACGGTTAAATTAGTTTCTTTTCCGAAGAAATCTTGTGTATAATCAATTTCTCCTTCTTCATTTAAAGGAGCTTTATTTGTTTCAAAATTAGATACATGAAACATTTCACCAGCACCTTCGGCATCAGAACCTGTAATAATAGGTGTGTTTACATAGTTAAATCCGTTTTCTTGAAAATACTTATGTACTCCAAAAGATAAAGCAGAACGAACTCTCATAACAGCACTAAAAGTGTTTGTTCTAATACGTAAGTGAGCATTTTCTCTTAAAAACTCTAAACTATGTTTTTTAGGTTGAATAGGATATTCATCAGGATTAGAATCTCCTAAAATTTCTAGTTTAGTAACTTTAACTTCTACAGTTTGTCCTTTACCTTCACTTTCAACTAAAGTACCTGTAATACTAACAGCAGCACTTGTAGTTATTCTTTTTAAAAGTTCTTCATCTGTATTTTCGAAATCTACAACACATTGAATATTGTTAATGGTAGATCCATCATTTAAAGCAATAAAACGATTGCTTCTAAAGGTTCTAACCCATCCTTTTACGTGTACTTCCTGTAAAAATTTATCCGAATGTAATAATTCGTTAACGCTACTTCTTTTCATCTTTTAAAAATTGAATAGCAAAGATACTTTTTTGAAATAAAACAATCAACGTAGATTCTCATTGTTTTTCAGAAGATGTTTCTTTAAAGCTGTATTTTCGCCATTGAATTTTATAATGATGGCTAAAATTAAAAGACGTACAGTTTTAAATCAGCTTAAAGAAGATTTAATAGGGAAAGATTCACATCGAGGTGTTACCTTAACTTATTCGTGGTTGGCAAATCAATTTGGACATATTGCTTTAGGTTTTATACCTTCTTTTATTTTACATGATAATATTCAGCATATAAATGGCTACAAAAACCCAGTATATGCTAGTTTTGTTGTTACCTTATTTTGGTTTCTGTTTGAATTATATAATTTTTTAGGGCCTTTATTAAAGATTAAACCTTCTTCAAAAAAAGAAAAATATACTTTTAATCCGAATTGGTCAAATATCAGTTATGATACTATTACGGATGTTGCTTTTTTTGCATTTGGTGCTTTTCTTTATAGTTTTTATAAAAATGGTCTACAAGATACTCCTACAATTGTTGTGTTAACTCTTCTTTCTCTCTATTTATTAAAGGCTTCTAGTTATTGGTATTTAACAAAAATGTATCAACATTATGCAAATTATCCTTTTCAATTTCGATTAAGTCAGTGGAATTTTAATATAAATAATGAAGATAAAAAATCAATTTTTAATTTTATTGAAGGAAAAGGTTCAGGAAACCATCTATTAATTTTTGGTTCTCAATTTTGCGGTAAAACAAGTTTAGGGGTAGGGGTTTTAAATGAATTATCAATTAAACACAAAGTTTGTTTGTATACTAGTGCAATGAAATTATTTAGTTTTTTTTATATTGAGGAAAACACCAAATTAGATCGCCGTAGAATTTGGTCTTGGAAAGAATGTGATTATTTAGTAATTGATGATCTTAATCCAGGAAAGCCCATTGATGAAGAGTTAATAAACCCTAAAAATATTTTACGATTTTTAGACCCTACAGAAACAGGAGAAATAGATAAAGAAAGTTGTAGTATTATAGCAAATAAAAATATTATTTGGGTTTTAGGTAATAAAAACAACACGAGTCAAGAGAATAACTGGTTAAAAATGTTATTAAAAATAGGCGTAAATGAAGCTAAGATTGAAAAAATAAATTTAATTGATTAGCTTTAGTTTATTAAAGAATATGATTGGTATGTGCAAAACTAATTAAATGAGGTAAACTTTTTACATCAAATCGTTTATAGAGAGGTATTAAACGTTTTTCAATAGCCGATTGACTAATACTTAATGCTGCTGCAATTTCTTTAAAAGCCATTCCCTTTGCAGCCATACTAAGTGCTTCTTTTTCTTTTTTAGAAATAGCAAGATGTTTAAATAATTTTTTATTTAATAATTCTTCAAAATCTGATTTTGCAGGACCATATGCTGCATATTGCATCACATTACTAT